>CATYEP010000146.1 GCA_958405585.1 uncultured Eubacteriales bacterium | reverse complement strand
TCGCCACCGCTCCGCTCACGCTTCGCCACCGCTCCGCTCACGCTTCGCCACCGCTCCGCTCACGCTTCGCCACCGCTTCGCTCGATGAGGATTTATCGCGGCTTTCGCTGATTCCAATGAAAAACATACACAGAAAAGTGATGCGAAAAATTTGTAATAATGCAAAAATATGGGTAATTTTGAGAAAAAAGCAAATGATCAAAAAAAGGGCGCAAAGAAAAAACATGGGGCGCATGTTTCACGTAAAACAGCAAAGAGAGAAACAGGGAATGCGAGGATATTTTTAGCGGAAGGTTTACAAAACAGAAAAAAAAGGATATAATAGTAAAAAAACAGCCGTCGGGAAGGCTGTGCAGGAGAAGATATGATCTATAACAGTATTACGGAACTGATCGGAAGAACGCCGTTATTGCGGCTGAGGGGATTGGAGCGCGAGTTTGGATTGAAAGCGGAGTTGTTGGGAAAGCTGGAGTATTTCAATCCGACGGGGAGTGTGAAAGACCGTCCTGCGCTGGCGATCATTGAAGATCTGGAGAAGAGTGGGAAGATCACGAAAGAGACGTTGCTGATCGAACCGACGAGCGGAAATACGGGGATCGGGCTTGCGGCGGTATGTGCGGTGCGGGGATATCGTCTGGTACTGACGATGCCGGAGACAATGAGCGTGGAACGGCGTAAACTTTTAGCGGCGTTCGGGGCGAAGATCGTACTGACCGAAGGGAGCAAGGGCATGCGCGGGGCGATCGAGAGAGCGGAGCTGTTGCATGCGGAAAACGAGGACAGCGTGATTTGCGGACAGTTTGTGAATGCGGCGAATCCGCAGGCACATTATCGTACGACGGGGCCGGAGCTTTGGAAGGATTGCGAAGGGAAGCTGGATATTTTTGTTGCGGGGATCGGAACGGGCGGAACGTTTTCGGGCACGGTGAAGTATCTGAAAGAGCAGAACCCGAAACTGTACGCGGCGGCGGTAGAGCCGCAGAGATCGGCAGTGCTTTCGGGCGGAAAGGCGGGCGCGCACGGCTTGCAGGGGATCGGGGCAGGATTTGTCCCGCAGATACTGGATACGTCGTTGATCGACGAAACATTGTCCGTTACGGAAGAGGACGCATACGAGATCGGCAGAACGTTGGCGGTAAGCGACGGCGTATTCACGGGCATCTCGGCGGGGGCGGCGGTCTGGGCCGCGATACGGCTTGCGCAGAGGCCGCAAAATGCAGGCAAGCGGATCGTGGTCATTATACCCGACACGGGTGCCAGGTATTTGTCCACAACCGGCTTTTTCCCTGAAAAATGAAAGGGGAGAAAGAGCCGCGCGCAGGGCGTGCGGCAAAAAGAGAGAAAAGAAAAAAAGAGCGAATAGAGAAAGAACGTGCCGCAGAAGCGGAGCGTATGCGAAAGTTCGGCGAAAGCGTTGACGGCTTGAAGTCCCGCGGGTATACGGCGGCGGATCGGACGATCGGCACAAAGGCTGCAAATTTGTTCGGGGTGCTTACGGCTCTACCGTTTGCGGCGGCGGCCGTACTGCTGTTTGCGGTGTTTGCTCCTGCCGTGCGCAATATTTTTCCGCAGCTTTTTTGCGATATTTTTTTGTTGGCGGGGCTGGGACTTGTATCCATACCTGTCCACGAAGCATTGCACGGGCTTTTCTGGGGGATCGCAAACGGAACGTTTCGCGGCATCCGTTTCGGCGTGATGAGAGAATTATGGACGCCGTATTGCGCGTGCGAGATGCCGATGAAACGCGGTAAATATATTTTGGGCACGGCGGCTCCGTTTGTTTTACTCGGTATCGGCTTTTCGGCGGCGGGTATTCTGACGGGGTTCTGGCTGTTGACGGGATTGGGTGTCTACAACATTGTCTGTGCGGGTGCCGACATTCTGATTTGTTTTAAGGTGCTTTTTTCCCGCGCGGAGATCATTCTCGATCATCCGTATAAATGCGGCTTTTTCGGGTTTTCCAAAATAAAAAAAGAAAAAAAAGTCTACTAAAAAAAAAACAAACCCCTTTTGGCCCCACAAAACAAAAACTAAAAAAAAAAAAAACCCTCGGCGGGCGGCCGCAATTCCCCCCACCCCCGCGAAGGGATTATCAGATTGATTCGAAAGGTAAAGAAAAACTGTTTTCAGGCGGACAGATAGCTTGCCGCGGCAATGTACGCGCGGCAGCGGATCTGAGCGGCTGCATTTATAAAAACAAAGAGCTTTTTTGCGGGTCCGAGCCTGTAAGGGTGCGGAGGGTATCAAAAAGACGGCTTCGCAAGAAGCCGTCGGGGATGAAAGACAAATTCAGATAACGACGATATTTTTTTCCTCGAATTTTTCTTTGACGTTCTGGGGGAAGTTGTCGTCGGTGATGAGAACGTCGATATTGTCGGGCGAAGCGAAGGTATAGGGCATGATCTTGCCGATTTTGGAGGTATCGAGCATCATGTACACCATTTTCGCGCGGGCGAGGATAAATTTCAAGAGATCGGATTCCACTTGCGAGATACAGGAGAAGCCCTGTTCAAAAGAGAAAGCCGAAGCGGAAATGATGGCGAGTTCGAAATTCGTATTGCCCAGGAAAACTTTTGTATAGGGTGAAGCGGTGGAGAGGTTTTCTTTGATAAGGGAACCTCCGACGAGAACCACTTCGGGCTGTTTTTTATGGGCGAGTTCTTCTGCGACCACGATGCCGTTGGTAAAGATATGGCAGGGACGGTCGGGGAGTTCTTTGGCAAGCTGGAGAGCGGTCGTGCCGCCGTCGAGGAACATGCTGACTCCCTCGTCGATCAAAGAAACCGCTTTTTTGGCGATGACCTTTTTGGCGTCAGTATTGATGGTAGACTTCTGAGCGTAGGCTTCGCCCGAGCGCTTTTGAACTTCCAGTACAGACATGGCACCGCCGCGCACGCGGATGACTTTATTTTCTTTTTCCAGCTCCAGCAGATCGCGGCGGAGCGTCATATCGGAAACTTCGGGGAACTGAACGGCAAGTTCCTCCAGACTCATTTTTCCGTTCTTTTCGATCAAAAGTGCGATCTCGTCGATTCTCGTGCGTTTCGTAAGCGAATTCCTCCGTTGTTTGTTTTTAACAGGGACATTATAACATATTTCACAGGTAATCGCAACGAAATTTACATTATTTGTGAATGTTTTTCAGAGTTTTCAGAAAAATTTTTTTCGTGGCATAAAAAAGCATTGAAATTTCGGCGAAAAAATGTATAATAGAAGCTGAATAAAAATAAATTTTGGCGGTAATTTGGGATGAGCGAAAATTTTTTGCAGGATCTTAACGAATATTTCAGTAAAAAGTATGCGAATTTTGATCTGATCAGTACCTTGCCGTCTTATGAATCGGTAACGATTTCGATGGTGCTGAAGAACAAAAACAGGATTGAGGAAGGGGAAGTAGCCACGAACGAGATCCGAAAGATTTATTATCAGCCGCAAAGCGAGAAAGTACTGGCGGAGCTGAAAGAGCGGTACGTAGACAACAATTTCACGTATTCGGTGCGAATTTCGTCGGCGAAGATACGATTCAAGTGTTTTTTCGGGATCCGAGCGGTGCATGGGAAGGCGATCGAGCAAGTCGTGCGTAAGTACGGGGAAGACCCGACGGCGATGGCTGCGAAGCTTGGGATCGATGAGGAGACGTGGAAGAAGACGCTGCGGGGCTGGTATATGCCCGAAAAGGTACTGCTGTACAAGCTGGGGCTGCTTTTGGCGCTTCGGAAAGAAGATATGGATGCACTCATGCAACTTTGCGATGCATATTATGATTTTGCGGACGCGCGCGACGTCGTCGTGAAATATCTGATGGATTATCGCGTGTTCAACAAGGAATTTATCGACGCGGCGTTTGATGAATTCCGTATCCGCAGAATAATCTGACGGCAATGTATCCGCGGGAGCGGATGCGGGGCAAGGGAGAGTAACTATGTTCAAACGTTTACGCGCGGACATTGAAGCGGCAAAGCGCAACGATCCTGCGGCGCGCAACAAATTCGAGATCTGGCTGACCTATTCGGGGGTGCATGCGCTATCGTGGCACAGGTTTGCCAACCGATTGTATAAAATGCACTTAAAACTTCTGGCGCGGATGGTTTCGCAGTTTGCAAAATTCCTGACGGGGATCGAGATCCATCCTGCGGCGAAGATCGAAGGCGGCGTATTCATCGACCACGGCACGGGCGTCGTGATCGGGGAAACGGCGGAAGTGAAGAGCGGCGTGGTGATCTACCAGGGCGTCACGCTGGGCGGAACGGGTAAAGAAAAAGGCAAGCGTCATCCGACCATCGAAAAGGATGTCGTGATCAGTTCGGGCGCGAAAGTGCTGGGCGGGTTCACGGTCGGCGAAGGCGCGAAGATCGGCGCGGGGGCGGTCGTTCTGAAAGAAGTCCCGCCGCACGCGACGGTGGTGGGCGTACCCGGCCGCGTCGTGCGTATCCGCGGTGAAAAGCCCGACCTTTTGCAGGAAAAATGCGACCCGAATGCGGAGGAGATCCAGTATCTCAAATGCCGTATCGCGCGGCTGGAAGCGGCGCTCGAAAAGCTCACGGGCGAAAAATTCGAATGCGGCAGAGAAGAGCTTTTCCCTGTCCCGAAGGAAGAAACCGAGCAGGAAAAGTCGGACGAAGCGGAACGGGAAATCCGTCAGGAGCTGCGGGAAGAATTTAAAAAAGAAGACGGAGCGGAACAGGATCCGCCCGAAAAAGTGGAATAAAGGCGTGCCGCGCCGTGAAAAACCCCGGGGCGGGTTAAAGCCGCCGGGCCGGGGCACCAAAAAAAAAACAGAGGCGAATTTTTTTAAAAAGCAAAATGAGAATAAAAAA
>CATYEP010000145.1 GCA_958405585.1 uncultured Eubacteriales bacterium | reverse complement strand
GCATGCGGCCAGGGGGCTTCCTCGTACATATAAAAACAGGTCGGAACAATGTTCCGACCTGCCGATCTAAACCGATTATTTCCGGTTTTCACGTTTCTCTTTCAGTTCCTCACGACGAGCTTTCTCCGCTTCCAGAACTGCTTTGTCCTTCGGCTTTACAACCAACAGGATCACAATCGCAATCAGACACAGAACACCGATTCCGAGGAATACAACGGAAAGAATGTTGTTCTGCAGCCAATACGTAGCTCCGGGGATCACGTCCGCTTCCGCCGTAACGTTGATGATCTTGAATGCCGTCGGAAGAGTTTCCGTCTTGCCCTGCTGATCATCCACCGTCACAGTCACTTTATAGAATCCCTTTTCCTGCGGAACAAAACTCAGCGTGCTCGTAGGATTCCATTCATACATATTGTCTTCTTCATCCTCGCCCAAAGAAGAGTCGTATTTTTTGATTTCGATCCATTCGCCCAGATCCGCGATCGTTCCGTTTTCTTCCGCTTTCTTCAGCTGGTCGAGCGATGTGATCGATACGCCCTGCTTCGCAACAAAACGATACAATGCATACTCGGTCTTATATCCCGAAAGCGCAATGATCTCAAAATCGTCGATCGTATACGTGACATCTACATAGCCGATCTCATCCGTTTCAGGTTCTTCGATGTACGCACCGTTATATTCCACACGGAACGTGAACACGGCAATATTCTTCAGCTCCATCACATTCGAAGAACTGATCTCTGTCTTGCCTCCGTTCTCTTTCAGTCCGACCATCGCATTACCGGAATTGTTCGTGGGAACAACACAGAACGCATAATCCCCTTCCGTATTCACCGGGATACGAAGTTCATCGTAGTCGCCCGTCACCGTCTGCACGGAACCGCTGTTTGTCCAGTAATAAACCGTAAAGCTCATATCCGTGTATCCGCACGTCGCATCCATAATGTACGGTTTCAAAGAAGGAACATAATAATAGGCGCCCGATCCGACCTGAATGCTCTTGCCGTCCTTCATGCTCGCTTCCTTCACTTTTGTCTGAAATTCTCCGATCTTCTTCGTATTCTCCGTTCCGTCTTGCGAATAGAAAACCATTTCCGGCCTTGCATTCGTCAGCGATGCGTCTCTGGGATCAACCATTTTGATATGTCCCGTCGCCGTATCTTTCTGTGCATACCATTCAATAAAATAATATGCACTGTTCAAATTGTTATCTTCCAGTTTGTATGCAATGCTCAGGGTGCCGTAGCCCGCATCGGTGAATACGCCCTCAGCAAAATCGTTTTCAAAGAAATATTTGTCCGAATCCAGTTCCCTGTAACCGACCAGCTCTCCCGCATCGTCAAAAGCAGCTTCCACCGTCTCTTCCTCGCCGTCGTTCTCTTCCGATACGGGCATCCCGTCTACCAGATAGAAACGCTCCGGAGTCTTTACCGTGGAACATACGTCAATCGTAACGTAATCAAAATCTACCTTTGCGCCAAGTTTGAACTGCTTGATCTCGCTGTCTATGACCAGCACGGGCGCAGTGTCGTCCGTGATCTCTTTGTTGTCGTTAAGCTGGAAGCTTTGTCCGTTCAGCGATTTGATGCTGAACGTCACGCTGCCCTCTTCCGCCGTTTCCGCCGTAAAAGTAAGAGGTGCGATCGGCGTATCCGCAGAACTGGACGCATACTTCGCATAATTCATGCCGATGTTCGTAAACGTGCCCGCTTTTACCGCGCTTGCATCCCCGCTCTTCACGTTCACCGCAAAATCACCGAGACCTTCCAAACCAGTTTCTTCGGAAAGCGACAATGTAATGTCTCCGTCCGCCGCACCGATCGTTACCGCTTTCGCTCCGTTCACGCTCGCCTTCAGATTTGAACCGTCTACCGTAAATACGATCTCATTGACCGTCTTTCCGTCCTTGCTCATGCTCATCTGCGTCGTTTCCATCGCGATCTTGAAAGATTCAAAATCCGTATTCTGCAACGCAAACGTCATGCTGAAATATTGCACCGCCCCTGCATCGCCGACCGTTGCCTCATCCGTGAATGCGTACCATTTCAATGCGAGATTCTTGTTATATTTCACAAGCGATCCCGTATCGGCATCACTGATCTTATAAGAAAGATAATCCCCGGATTCCCCGTCCACAAGCTCCGCTCCTTCCGAATAGAAAACCGAACTCTTCGAAATGGACGCCTCCGCATTCGCGTTCATAGAACCCATGAGCGTCGTGCACATCGCCGCCATGCAAAGCGCAAATGCAATCACCAATGCAAGTATGCTGACTTTTTGTTTGTTCATTCCCTTTGCTCCCAACACAAATTGAACGGGTACAGCTTGTCCGCCGTCCCATAAAATACTTGTACCTGTTTATTTTACCTTATAAAGGGGCTTTTGTCAAACGCATTTTTTCTCTTTCAACAAATTTTTACCCTTTTCTCTCGCCCGAATGCAGATTTTTACAATTCAATCACAATTTCAGAGCTTTTTCCAAATCGAAATGCTTCCAGGGCGATACATCGGCAGGCGGCTCCGCCATAAACCGCAGCCGCTCTTTCGTGACCGGATGCGTGAACGCCAGCGAATACGCCCAAAGCGCCAACCCGCCTTTTTTCGCGTTTTCACCGCCGTAACGCATGTCCCCGTACACGGGCGTCCCGATCCCCGACATCTGAACGCGGATCTGATGCGTCCTGCCCGTATGCAGTTTCACCCGTACCAGACAACAGCCGCCCTTCTCTTCCAGCACTTCGTAATCCAGCGAAGCCAGCTTCGCGCCGTCCGTCGTCTGGGTGCAGATATAAACCATATTGTTGACCGAATTCTTCTTTAAATAGTTTACAAGCGTGCCCTGCTTTTCCTTCGGACTACCGACCAACACGGTCAGATACTGCTTTTCAAAATCGCCGCTCCGCATTTGCTCTGCCAGCCGCAAAGCCGCTTTGCTCGTCTTTGCAAAGACCATAACCCCGCCCGTCGGCCGATCCAACCGATGAACCAGCCCGATGTATACATTGCCGGGTTTGTTATAAGTCACCTTTACATAACGGCGCACCGCTTCCAGCAAACTGTCGTCGCCGCTCTCATCCCCGCAGGAAGGCACTCCCTGCGGTTTCATCACTACGATGATATGATTGTCCTCGTATAATATGTTCAGATCATTCATGAATGAACATCCCTCCTGCTCCGCAAGGAAGCGGGATCCCTTCTTCCGTGGCAATCCCTACCTCGTATGCATCGATCTTACCGCTGTATCCTTTCAGACACAGCGTCAATATATTGTTCAGCACCATCGGCTGCAAGCCCGTCGTATAACTGTTGATCAGCATAAACAGCGGATCTTCCGCAAGAACCTGGGCACACAGCTGTACAAACGAATACAGACTGTCTTCGATCTTCCATAGCTCTCCGCCCGGCCCCCTGCCGTAAGACGGCGGATCCATGATGATCGCATCGTACCGGTTTCCGCGGCGGATCTCCCGCAGCACAAACTTTTTGCAGTCATCCACAATATAACGAATGCCGCTCGCGATCCCCGAAAGCCGCGCATTTTCGCCTGCTCGTTCTACCATGCCTTTCGCCGCGTCCACATGCACCACTTCCGCGCCCGCTTTCGCACATGCTACCGTCGCGCCGCCCGTGTACGCAAAAAGGTTCAGCACTTTTACAGGTCTGCCCGCACCCTTGATCAGAGACGACATTCTGTCCCAGTTCACCGCCTGCTCCGGAAAAAGCCCCGTATGTTTGAATCCCATCGGTTTGATCTTAAATTTCAGGTCTTTATACCCGACCGTCCATTCCTCCGGCATCGGTTTCCGATACTCCCATGCGCCGCCGCCCTTTTCACTGCGGCGATACACCGCATGGATCCCCGGATATGCAAACAGATCTCTCTGCGCTTCCCAGATCACTTGCGGATCGGGCCGCAGCAAAACGATGTCTTTCCAACGCTCCAGCTTATAGCCGCCGCCCGTCGCTATGATTTTATAATCTTGCCAATCTTCGGCAATCCGCATTTTTTACCTCTTCGGGAAAACGTCCCGACCTCTTATTTTTTCACGACCGTGATCGTCGCCTTTTCGTCGCCGATCTCCCAATCTTTCGTATAGCCTTGCGCCGTGCCGCTTTCCATGCGATCCGCCAACACCACCGAAGCGATCGCGTCCTTATGCGATGCAAGCACTTTCGCCGTTTCTCCCGACGCCGTATAATATACGTCGATGCGGTCCGTTACTTCAAACCCCGCTTCCTTACGCATCGTCTGAATCTTGGAGATCAGCTCCCTTTCGATCCCTTCTTCGATCAGTTCAGGCGTCAGCCGCGTATCCAGCGCTACCGTGACCCCCTTGTCGCTCGCCGAAACGTATCCCTGCGCGCTCTCCGTGGAGATCAGAAGATCTTCTTCCGTCAGTTCCACTTCCGCTCCGTTGATCTGCGTGCGGAACGTGCCGCCGTTCTTCACCGCACCGACTACCGCCGCCCCGTCACAGGTCTCCAAAAATGCGCGGATGCCATTTAACAATTTTCCGTACTTGGGCCCCAGCGTCTTCATCTGCGGCTTGAGTTTATACGTCACCAGCGCCGATGCGTCTTTCGCAAATTTCATACTCTTGATGTTCAGCTCATCAAGGATCACGCCCTGCAGTTCTTCGTTCAGATCCAGATCCCGCTCGGTCGCCACGATCATCTCCGCAAGCGGCTGACGGTTCTTCAATGAGCCCGCATTCCGCGCAGATCTTCCCAAAACCACGATCTCCAGCACCGAATCCATCCCTTTTTCAAGATCGGAATCGATCGCGCTTTCGTCACAGACAGGGAATTTGCACATATGCACCGACTTCGGCGCGTCTTTATAGAAATTAGGAACAAGATTGCGATAGATCTGCTCCGCCACAAACGGCGTGAAAGGAGCAGTCAGTTTCGCAAGCGTAACC
>CATYEP010000144.1 GCA_958405585.1 uncultured Eubacteriales bacterium | reverse complement strand
TTTGCTGTCAGGCATCAGGATCTTTTTTATATTCTCGCTGCATTTACGAATAAAAGAATCAATGACCTCGCATGTACAGTTGATTTGAAAAAATTCAGCAGCAAAAACCTACAGGCTTACACCTGCCGCGAGTCGCTGTTCATACGCGGTATAAACTTTGATGAACGTTTCGCTAAGCACTTGCAAAATAGATGGTTCCATGTTAAAATATTAATTGCTGATAATGTAATCAGGGAGGCGGATTATGTTGGAGAAATATTACGAACGCGGTGAATCGATCGGGCTGGAAGCACCGCGCTGTTATTATGTCCCGTTCGGAAGAGAGCAGAAATGCAGTAGCAGACGTGAAGACAGCCGTCGTTTTCTGTCATTGAACGGTGTTTGGAAAATTCATGAATATGAAAGTGTATTGGAAGCCGATCGTTTTTGGGATAGTGATCCCGAATACGAGATCACGGTTCCTTCTTGCGTGCAGTATGCCGGACTGGGTAATTTTCAATATACGAATACGCGGTATCCGTTTATGTTTGATCCGCCTCGTGTTCCGTCGATTAATCCGGCTTACCATTATACAAAGACATTTACTGCGGATGACCCGATTTCGATAGGTGATCGTACTTACATTATCTTTGAAGGGGTAGATTCTTGTTTTTATTTATACATAAACGGCAGGTTTGCCGGATTTTCTCAGATAACACATCGATCCAGTGAATTTGATATAACCGATTATGTGCACCTCGGTGAAAACAGAGTGGATGTTCTGGTTTTGAAATGGTGCTTCGGAAGTTATCTGGAAGATCAGGATAAATGGCGTTATACCGGTATATTTAGGGATGTCTATCTGTTGTTTCGTCCGCAGTACCATATAACCGACTATAAAATCAGCACCTCGATCCAAAATAACACAGCAACTGTCACCTTTGAAAATCGCGGTAAAATTGCGGCGTTGGTTCGTTTTGAAGGGAAAGAACTTCCCGTCGAAGGCGGCCGAACCGCCTCTTTTACGGTAAAGGAACCGCAACTTTGGAGTGCGGAATCGCCATATCTTTATGATCTTGAAATCGTATGCCGCGAAGAAGTTATTTTTGAAAAAGTCGGGATCCGCACCGTGGAAATCAAGAACGGCGTGTTTCTTTTCAATGGCAAACCCATCAAACTGCGCGGAGTCAACCGCCATGATTTTCATCCTGACCGCGGCGCGGCGGTCACTGAAGAAGATCTGCTTATGAACGTACGGCAGATGAAGCGTTTTAATGTCAACGCGATCCGCACATCTCATTATCCTGCTTCGCCGCTTCTGTATAAGATCTGCGACGAACTTGGAATGTATGTTATGAGCGAAAGCGATGTAGAGAGCCACGGCGCTTGTGAATGCGGCGGAGAAGGAAATTACTTCCAGAAATTTGCACAGATCCCGGAAAATCCCATTTTCTGCGATCAAATGTGTGAACGGGAGCGAAGCAACGTTGAATGGAACAAAAATCATCCTTGCGTCGTGATCTGGTCTTTGGGAAATGAAGCTGGGTGGGGCAAAAACTTTCTTGCCGCCAGTGAGACAGTCCGTAAACTTGACGACAGGCCTATTCATTATGAGGGCATCTGGTGCATGGATCGGATGCATTATATGAACGACGAATATTATACTGCGCCTGTAGATATGGCAAGCAGAATGTATCCTGAAATATCCTGGATGGAAAAGGAATATTTAAACGATCCGAGAGAATTCAGACCGCTTGTGCTTTGCGAATACGCGCATTCCATGGGAAACGGCCCGGGCGGATTGATGAACTACTGGAAATTAATGGAATCCAATCACAGGTTTATGGGCGGATTCATCTGGGAATGGTTTGATCACGGCATACGCTATAAAAAGGACGGATATCGTTACGGCGGAGACTTCGGCGAAGATGTTCATGACGGAAACTTCTGCATTGACGGGATCGCATTTCCCGATTGTTCGCCAAAGCCTGGTACCTGGCAGATGAAAAAGGCATACCAGCCCGCCGTATTTACCAGAAGCGGAAACACGCTGACCGTATTCAACAAGTATTATTTCATTCCGTTGCAGGGACGTCTGAAAATTTATTATGCGGATAAGAACGAAACGCAGATATTTGACATCAATATTCTTCCGAGAGAAAAAGAGAAGTTTGCGATTCAACCCGGAGAAGATTTGCGGATTCAGCTCTTTACCGAAAATGATGTAGAACCGATCGCATGGGAAAGTTTTTACACGAAGAAATTTACGCGCAGCGTTTTGCCGCACGAGCATACCCAAATACAGGATGAGGGCAGATATATTCAGGTAACAGCCGGACAAAGCCGTTACAAAATTGACAAGACAAGCGGGATCATATGCTCAGTTTCCGCATATGGGAAAGATTTGGGAGCTATTACGCCGAATGTCTGGAGAGCGCCCACGGATAACGATATATTGGATCGTACAGCGTGGGAACGCGCTTGCCTGAATAAGGCTAAATTTGACTTGGTCGGGTATTCTGTCAAAGGTTCCAGCGTATCCGTACAAATCAAAGCAGGGTATTATAACAGCCTGCGTCCTTGGATGGATCTGAACTTGCGGTACGATTTTGCGGAATCAGGAGTCAATATCGATATTCATTATCTGACCCGAAAAGAATATTTTCCCTCTCTTCCCCGTTTGGGGTTTGAAATGGCTTTGCCGAAAAGTTTTTCCCAATTGCATTATTGCGCATACGGACCGGGAGAAAGTTACAGTGATCTTTACGAGTATACGGCAAAAGGGATCTATGATTCGGATTGCAGCGCGGAATATATTCATTATATCAAACCACAGGAATGCGGAAGCCATTGCGGGGCGGATTTCGCTCAACTCAGCGACGGTTCATTGACGGTTCGGGCGGAAGGAATGCGGTCTTTCTCCGCTTTGCCGTACGATTCCGTGATTTTGTCGAAATGCAGACACGATGATGAATTGCCAGTTTCGGAAAAAAACTATTTTTGCGCAGATCTGTTTATGGGCGGACTGGGAACGGCGTCCTGCGGACCCGGTGTATCCGATGAATTGCGTGTGCCCGATCACGGCAAAGGCAGCATAACTTTCTTCTGGATAAAAGAAACCTAATGAATCTTATTCTGTAAGAAATCATCCGCTTTTCTGTAATCCGGAAACTTGACGAATTTTTAGAATATATCTATAATTATAATTGACAGATAATGGGTAATCTGAATAGGAAGGAGATAAAATGAACGGAGAATTATTGGTCGAACGCTTGCTGGCCTATGCTGAAAAAAATTTACATCTCGACGAACGCGATGTCATATATATGCGCAACGTATTACTGGCTGAATTCAGGCTGAGTGCGGCATATGAAGGCGATGTCGACGTATCGGATATTCAGTCTATGGATGTACCGGATCAGTTGAATTCTGAAATTACAGAATTTGCGTTGGAAAGCCATTTGACAGAAGAAGGGGAAACGGAAAGATATTGTGCAAAAATCTGGGGAATATTATCGCCGCTTCCTTCAAAGATCAATGATGAATTTTACCGTTTAAAAGAAGAAAGCGGCGGGCAGGCTGCCTGTGATTATCTCTATAATATTTCAGTCAAAAACGGCTATATTCAAAAAACCGCCATTTCCAGAAATTTGAAATGGGAATATCCGGACGGCAAAAATTTACTCGAAATCACGGTTAATCTTTCCAAACCGGAAAAAAATAATAAAGATATTGCCAAACTTTTGACGCAGCCCCAATCCAAAAAATACCCGATGTGTGCTTTATGCAAAGAAAATGAAGGATTTGAAGGTGCAGGAAATCATCCGCCCAGGCAGAATATCCGTACCGTCAAAATGACTTTGGGCGGTGAAAAATGGTTTATGCAATATTCGCCTTATGCGTATTATGATGAGCATTGCATTGCAATTTCCGAAAATCACTCGCCTATGCGAAGCGATGCGACAACTGTTGCTAAATTGCTGGATTTTGTCGATATCCTGCCCAATTATTCCATTGGAAGCAATGCGGCGCTGCCGATCGTCGGCGGATCCATTCTGAATCATGAACATTTTCAAGGCGGCAGGCATCTGATGCCAATGCATCGTGCCGGTATCAGAAAAGAACTGCATTCCGATGAATATCCTCAGTTAAAGATCGGTATTTTGGATTGGTATAACAGCGGGATCAGGATAGAAGGGGAGGACCGCAAAGCTGTTTTAGAATTTGCGGCAAAAGTAATTGAAACATGGAAAAAGTTTTCTTGTCCCGAATGTGAAATTCTTTCTGAAACCGACGGTGTTCCGCATAATGCATCTTCCCCGATCTGTATCAAAAGCGGAAAAAAATATATATTTACGGTTTTGCTGCGGAACAACCGCACCAACGAGCAATACCCGGATGGAATTTTCCACGTACATCCGGAACATCTGAACATTAAGAGCGAAGGGATCGGACTGATCGAAGCCATGGGATTGTTCATCTTACCGGGACGCCTGAAACGCCAGTTAGACGAGATCGAAAATATCCTCTGCGGCAAGACGGCTTATGATGCCAAATCAATTTCTGAAAAAGAAAATGATCTTTACGTACACAGATTCATGATCGAAAAACTGATATCCGAAGGAATGATTGACACCAAAGAAGCCGCTCACAAGCGTGTAGAAGATTTCGTCGGCAAAACTTGCGCGGCGATCCTTGACAATACGGCGGTATTCAAACAGACCAAGGTAGGAGAAAAAGGATTTCTCTTGTTTGCGAAACAATTAAATTTAAGCGAGGTGTAAATATGAAAACAATTCTTGTGACGGGCGGCGCAGGTTATATCGGCAGCCACACGTGCATCGAACTGATCAAAGCCGGATATGATGTTGTTATCATCGATAATCTCTCCAACAGCAAGCGTGAAGCAGTCCGCCGCGTGGAAAAAATAGTAGGGAGATCTATTCGTTTTTATGTGAATGATAT
>CATYEP010000143.1 GCA_958405585.1 uncultured Eubacteriales bacterium | reverse complement strand
AATACGTTGGCATGCCTGCGCTTTTTTCGTGCGAACAAGGCATGCGATCGGGAGAGAGGGAAAGATACAAGTCCGCAAAGGCGCCGTGCGGAGGGAAAGAGCAGAGATTCAAAAAGAAGCCGTGTATTCTGAGAAAATTTTGAAAAAAGGATTGACAAGCGGGCAATACGGTGATATTATGTTCTCGTGAACATACAGAGAAAAAAGGAAGAAAGGCAAGGGGGGTGAGAGAACAGAAAAATGGTAGACAGGAAAGAGGTTGCCCTACTTGCCGGTGTATCTTCCATGACGGTGACGCGCGTTGTGAGCGGGAAAGGATACGTAGCAGAAGAGACGCGCAGACGAGTAAAGAAGGTGATCGAAGAGACGGGGTATATTCCCAATCGGATCGCATCGGGTCTGGTCAGCCGTAAGAGCAACAGGATTGCGATCATAGTGCCGGAGCTTTCCAATCCGTATTATCTGCAGGTTGTGGAAGCGATGATCGAGCAAGCGAAGAAATACAATTACGTAATTTCGGTATTTAAGGCATACGGAGAGGAGATGTCGGGGGTGCTGGAAGAAGTGATCTCGAATCGGGTTGCGGGAGTTGTGAATTACTCGTCGATGTTTCCGTCACGGTACAAGGCGTATTTGCAGGAGATCGGGGCGAAGCTGATCCGTGCGGACGGCGAAAAGACGGATTTTCAAATGTCGCTTTCGTATGACGGGGCGATCCGCGAAGCGTTGGAGCTGCTGTTTGCACGCGGCGCGGAGAAAATTTTGTTTATAGCGGGGATCACGGAAGATTTTGCCGCAGATGATCAACGGATCCCATTTTTCAAAAAGCACATGGCGGAGCATAGGAAAGTTACGCAGTCGGAAGATATTCTGTACGGGGATTATCCGCGGCGGGACGCTTATGTCGTGGGTCAGGACGCGGCAAAGAAGCTGATCAAAGAGGGCAGGAAATTTGATGCCGTGTTTTGTATCAACGACATGATGGCTCTTGGATTCATGAATGCATGGAAAAAGGCAGGCAAGCGGGTGCCGGAGGATGCGGCGGTCGTAGGCTTTGACAATATACGGATGGCGGAAGCGTTTGATCCGGGGCTGTCGACGGTTGCGACGGATACGGAGAAAGAAGCGCGGCTGTATATCAATTATATTGCGGGGATCGAATCGGAAGAAGATACGGATCTGCATGCAAAATTTATTGCACGGGGCAGTACGGATATTTGCAGGCGGAAGGAATGAGCGCCGAAAGAGGTGCCGAAGCGAAAGAGAGAAACGCAGGGTCAAAGCGCCGCACAGGCGGATGCAGCGCCCTTGGTTGATAAAAAATAAAAAAGGAGCAGAAAGAAATGAAAAAAATTGCAGACAAAGAGATCCTGGTCGGAGCAGATTTTGCCGGATTTCCTTTGAAAGAAGTGGTTGTGGAATATCTTACGTCGAAGGGCTGGAAGGTGACGGACGTCGGTGTGAAAAAGGACAGCGATCCGAAGGATACCGATCTGATGTTCCATCGCGTGGGGCTTCGCGTGGGGAGCATGATCGCGGAAGGCGAGTTTGAAAGGGCGCTGATCTTCTGCGGAACAGGCATGGGCATTCATATTGCGGCGAGCAAATGCCCGCACGTGCATGCAGGCGTGGTGGAAAGTGTTCCGGCGGCATTGCGTGCGATCACGGGCAACGGTGTCAATGTCCTGGCGATGGGTGCGTTCTATGTCGCGCCGCAGATGGCAAAGGATATCGTGGACGCGTATCTGAACGCGCATTTGGGTTCGGGTTACGAATGGTGGCATAATTTCTATGAATTCCACAAGCTTGCGATCGACGAGCTGGAAGCGTTCGATTATGAAGAATACAAAAAGAACGGCTTCAAGGTGAAAAAACTGGGCGATTATGATTTGAAGCTGGAAGACAAACCCGAAAATATCTGACGTGGCGTCGCAACGGGTAGTATTGTTTGCGCGGCAAAAAGCGTTGCGTAAGCCGCCGCGGAGCGCCGCATACCTTGCGGCGCTCCGCGGCGTTTTTCCTGAAAGGCGGCCGTCGGCAAAGGAATATAATCCCGTGAAAAGGCGGGAGAATATGATTGCGGAAATTGTGTCCGAAGGCAAAAAATGACGGAAGAGATAAAAATAGGTGCGGAATGAAAGACATCATTGAAGAATTAAAAAATGCGGATCTGAGGGATTATGCGGGGATCCCGTTTTGGAGCTGGAACAACGAACTGGAAATCCCGGAACTTTTGAAGCAGATCGAAGCGATGAAAAAGCGGCATCTGGGCGGGTTCATCATGCATGCGCGTACGGGACTGAAAACGCCGTATCTGGGCGAGAAGTGGTTTGCGTGCATAGAGGCGTGCCTGGACAAGGCGAAAGAGCTGAACATGCGCGCATGGGTATACGACGAAAACGGCTGGCCGAGCGGATTTGTCGGCGGGGAGCTTCTCAAAGACAAGAAGAATCTGGCGACGTATCTGACGCTGGAAGAAGGCTTTGACGGCGAAGCGATGGCGTGTTTTGTGTCGAAAGAGAGCGGTTTCGAGCGGATCTGTTCGGCGGAAGAGGCGAAAGGACAGAAAGTTTACGCGGTGCGGCTGAACTATTCGCCCGCGAATACGGACATACTCAATCCTGCGGTGATGGATCAGTTCATCGCGTTGACGTATGAAAAATATTATGAGAGATTTGCGGACAGATTCGGCAAAGAATTTGCGGGATTTTTTACGGACGAACCGCAATATTATCGGTATTCGACGCCGTATTCGGTGGTATTGGACGAAGAATACAGGGCGCTGTACGGAGAGGATCTGCGCGACGGGCTGATTCATCTGTTTTTTGACGGGGAAGCGGATTACGAATTCCGCGAGCGTTATTACAAGCTGATCCACGGCGCGTATGTACGGAATTTTTACAAGCGGTTGTACGACTGGTGCGAAGGGCACGGTTGCGCTCTGACGGGGCACAGTGTGGAAGAAAGCTGGCTGTTTACGCAGATGTGGGGCGGCGCGGGTGTTACGGAGACGTACGAGTATGAAACGATCCCTGCGATCGACGATCTGGCGGACAATTTTTCGGCGCGGCTTTCGGCGAAGCAGTTGGGCAGTGCGCGCGAGCAGCTCGGCAAGCGGCAGGCGCTGACCGAAACGTTCGGCTGCAGCGGATACGATGCACCGCCGCGTCGGCTGCGTGCGATCGGCGACGGACAGTTTGTGCGCGGCGTCACGATGATGTGTCATCACCTGTATTCCTACAGCCTTGCGGAACAGGGCAAATACGATCATCCGCCCTGCTTTTCGGAGCATATGCCGTGGAGGGATGATTTCGCGGACTTCAACGATTATTTCACCCGTTTGGGATATCTGCTTTCCAACAGCGACGAACAGGTGAACGCTTTGGTGATCAGTCCGCTTTCGAGCGTGTATCTGAATTACAAGCGCAATGACGAAGAGGCTGCGCGGATTTACGATATACGTCTCATGGAATTGCAGTCGATTTTGAAGGAAAAGGGGATTGCCTATCATCTGGGGGACGAATCCCTTCTGAGCCGTCACGGGCATGCGGAAGGGGGTGCGCTGGCGTTTGGCTGCATGAAGTATAAGTATGTGATCATGCCGTATACATCCAACCTGTACGGCTCGACGAAGAAGGTACTGGAAGAATATGCGGCGCAGGGCGGGAAGGTCTGCCTGTTTGACGGGGGGCCGCAATATACGGACGGGAAGCGCGATGACTACTCGTTCCTGCGCCAGAACGTGACGTTGGACGAAATAGCGGCGGACGGTGCGATAAAATTCCAAGCGAGCGTGCCGGTGGAGTACACGTATCGCAAGGGAAAGAATTTCACGATGCTGTATCTGTTCAACGAAAGCGAAAAGACGTCGCGGATCACGCTGTCGGAGAAGTTTACGAAGCTGGATCCGGTCACACTGCGCGAAGAAAAGATAGACGGAGTGCTGGAGCTTGCGCCGGAAGGGAGTGCGGTACTGCTGCAGGGCAGGGACGCGGAAAAGAGTGTGTTTGCGGCGGGAAAGACGGAGGATATAACCGATCGTTTCCGTTTCGTGAAGATCGGGGAGAACAATCTGACGCTGGATTTTGTCAACGTATCGACGGACGGGAAGACGTTCGGGGAGCCGCGTTATTTCAGTGAAGTGACGGAAGACCTGATCCGCAAAGATTACCGCGGCAAACTGTATGTGCGGTATGCGTTTACGGTCAAAGACAAAGTTCCCGTACGGTTGATGCGCGAAAAAGACAGGGGCGGAGATTTTCTCCTGAACGGGAAAGCGCTTTCGTTCGGACAGAGCGCGTTCGATATTCTGTTTGAAGAGGCGGACATTTCAGAGCTTATCCGCGAAGGGGAAAACGAGTTCACATATTCGGTGGATTTCTACCAGGATCCAGGGGTACGTTTCGCACTTTTCGATCCGGAAGCAACGGAAAGTGTGCGCAACTGTCTCGTGTACGACACATATATTTATCCCGTGTATCTGCGCGGAAAATTTGAAACGGATGCACAGCGTCGGCTGACAGCCTGCACGCATACTCCGTCCGTAAAAGGCATCGATAAAGACGGCTATAAGTTTTTTGCGGGCGAGGCGGAATATGCGGCGGAGATCGAGTCGGAAGAGGGCGGCCGTGCCTGCCTGCGCTTTACAGGCGATTACATGACGGTGCATTTTACGGTGAACGGGAAGGAGTATTTCTGTGCGCTGAACGACAGTACGGAAGTGGAGCTGGATAAGGGAACGAACAGGATCGCGCTGAAAATCACGGCGAGCCTGCGCAATATGTTCGGGCCGTTCCACCTGAAAGCGAACGAAAAAGACGGGGTTTCTCCGTTCAGCTTTACGATGAGCATGAGCTGGAATGACGGCAAGAGCCAATTTTTCGACCCCGCGTATAAGACGTTCCCGTTCGGACTGAAAAAAATCGAACAGATCTCGGCGGAAAAAGAATAGTAATAGTGCCGCATGCAACATTGCATGCGGCGATAAGGTGAATAAAACTGAACCGCCCGCCTGCGCAACTTCGTTTGCGCAGGCGGGCGGTTTTTTGGGGTGCAGGCCATGGCGCGCCCTGCGGATTGCTTGCAGGGCGCGTTTCT
>CATYEP010000142.1 GCA_958405585.1 uncultured Eubacteriales bacterium | reverse complement strand
TTCTCGGTGTAAAGAGGAATTGTTTTAGAAAGGAAAGTGGTTTTGGAAAAAATATTTTTAAGAAGGTGCAGGACGAGAACAAAAAAATTTTGATGATGAACATTTAGAAAAAGGGAAGGACAGCTGAAAAAGTCCTGCATGCTATAAAATTTTATATTTCTGTTGACAAAAATAATTTTTATGTCGTATAATAAAGAAAAAGGAGGGAATCATGAAAAATATCTGGAATAATCGTTGGAAAAAGGCGTTGATCTGGCTTTGCGGTTATGTCAGCCTGATCGCGTACGCCATAACGGGCGGTTATGTCATCGTAAAGAGCGAGGATGAGGATCTGCGGCGTACCGCCAAAACGGCGTTCATTGTGACGCTGATTTTTACGGCACTCGATGCATTTGTGTCCATTCTCTCTTCCATTTACGGCTTGTCGGGGTACAATCAAGGCTTCAGTGACTTTCTCAGTTGGTTCCGCTTTTTCATGCAGATCGCAAAGATCGCGGTCTATGCGGCATTCATTATTTTGTCGCTCTTTGGCGGGGAGAAAGAAGGCGCAGACGCTTCCAAGACTGAAAAATCAAACGCCGCAAAAACGGACAGCACGGTAAAAGAGGATAGTAAGGTCGATGCGGAAGACGGAAACGAGAGTGTGGCCGCGAATAAAAAATGAAACAATTAAGCAGTACGGTAACGAAGCAACCCGAATCTATATTGATTCGGGTTGCTTTATGTCATTTCGGAAAGGGCTTTCACAAACAAATTTTATTGTGAAAAGCCGATGTCAATGGCGCCGTTATGTGAACCCATAAAACGCAAGGCTGAGAATGCAAAGACGTGCATTATTTTCGGGAAAAAAGAAAAACGTATTGACGAAACCATAATTTTAGGTTACAATGATTGAGAGCAATTTAGGGGAAATAATTTAAGCGAAAAAGTCAGACAGGAGTGAGAAGATGATGAAAAAGTTTATGATCATATTGCTGGTGATCCTATTGGCTCTCGGTGCGGTCGGATGCAGCGGCGCTCGGCGGCCGATATCGCAGGGTACGGGTGATGATCAGTCCGGGCAAACGCAGGAAGAGGAAGAACCGGAGGAGGAGACGGGAGTCCCGTCCGTAAACGAAAAGATCGAATTGTACAGCTGCACGTATCGGCGGCCGGGCGGATGGCACAAAGATGAGCAGGAAGAAGGATCGGAAGAATTGCCGATCGAAGCGACGAGTTCGGCGGCGTATCTGAAAGAGGGGAAAGAATTCTGTATAGATATTACGCTGATCGATCTGGAAGATACGGTAGATTTTATCTATACGGTTGTGATCAACGGCATAAAATACAGGTATTCGGACGGAGTATTCGGCAATACGATCCGTAATCGGGAAGAAAAGACGGTAACGTTTTCGGTTACGTTGACGTATGACGGTGAGACGAATCTTTATCAGATCGACAATATTATCATCATGAGTGATTTGTCGATACGGTATTATGTTACGATTTCGGAAGAAAATAAGCCGGTAGAACTTCCGTCGCGGGCTGGGAATGGTACGGCGGAAGACCCGTATCTTGTTTACAATGCGGAGATGTTTTTGGAGATGTCGGAATATCCTGCGGGAACGTATTTCAAGCAGATGAACGACATTGATTTATCGGCGGTAGATACGGGTGAGAAAGTGTAGGCGGGGATGCAAACGGTTCTGGACCGTTGGCAACCGATGGGGACAGAGAAGCAACCGTTCCAAAGCCATTATGACGGAAACAATTTTAAGATCACGCGGCTGTCGATACAGCGTCTGGATTCGGCATATGCGCAGGAAAGTTTCGGACTGTTCGGCACAGCAGTGGGAAGTGAGATCAAAAATGTGATATTGGAAGATTATCGGGTAGAAGTGCGGTACTCGGTGACGGTAGGAGCTTTAATCGGATTTGCGCGCGACTGTACGATCACGAACTGCAAACTTGTGCAGGGCAGGAAAGAGAATTTTGAAAGCGGAAGCTGGTCGTTCAGCAACATGGGCGGACTGATCGGGTTTGCGTATGGCTGTGAAGTTACGGATTGCAGAGTAAAAAGTGATCTCGGCTTATACTGTGAAGACATGGGAGAATATCCGTTGTACGGGATGCTGGGCGGTGTCGTGGGGGAACTGCGAAACAGTGTTCTGCGGAATTGTACGTTCAGCGGATCAATGGAAAGCGGCAGTGTAGCGGGCGGGATCGTCGGCAGGTGTGACACATCGGCGATCGCAGCTTGCAGGAGCGATGCGAAAATTTCAGCATCGAGAATTGCGGGCGGACTGATCGGACAGATGTGGAGAAGCGGACTCGCGTATTCGGCATTTACGGGGAGCATTTCGCTGCCTTTAAACCCGCGGACGTCTCTTTATGAAACAGCATATTTTGGCGGATTGGTCGGGGATGCAGGAATGGCATATACCGAATATACGCAGATGCAGAATCCGCGGAAAGCGAGCGAAATTTACAGCTGTTTGTTTACGGGGAAAATTCTGGATGATTCTATGTACGGCGAAAGAGGCGTGGCGCGTGCGGGCGGAGTGTGTTCGCGCAGTTTCGATTGTTCGATCGCGGATGTGGAAATCAGAGATGCTCTGATCGACGGTGCGATAGGTGCGATTTTCAGCGTGGAAGCAAAAGACAGAACATACATTGCGGAGAGAGCGATCGTGTCGAACGTACTTGCGAAGTCGATGATTTTTTCTATTTCGGAAGGGGTTTTGCGGGATGTATTTGCGGAGGCATATCTCAGATTGCAGCCCGAGGGTGTGACTCTGGTTGAAAAATGGTCGGATGCAACGATGCGGGAAGTGATCATGGCAACGCTGAGCGAAGATGTCTGGACATTTACCCAAGCGATGCCGCATCTGAAGTATACGGCGGACGTACCGCAGGAAATCCTGCAAGAAATTCTGGCGGACTGGCAGGTCAGGTTCGGGGAATAAGGCAGGATCGGCAGAAACTGAGAGCCTTGTTTTTGGGGCAGGACCGATAACGATGTATTAAAAATGTACGGGGGCAGCCGCAAATTTTTGCGGCTGCCCCACTCTTTTGATTTACGATCAGAAATAGCCGCGCCTTCGATACCGAAGGCGCGGCTTTATTCGCCGGTTTTGAAAAACCGAACGAACGTAAAAGATCATATAAACAAAAAGACTGAACGTAAAAACCGACTGAACGTAAAAGAGCACATAAACCAAAAAGACTGAACGTAAAAAACCGAATGAATAGATAATCTTATCGGCAGAACTTTTTTTAATTCAGCATTATATTTTGGAGAGTGTTTCTCAGAGTATTTTTTTCATTGTAATATGCGGACAGCCTTCCTCATCGAAGGGTTGGCCGCAAGGGGAATACCCGCACCGCGCATAAAAATCCATAGCGCGGCACTGTGCGTGCAGGCAACAGCAATTTCCGCCGCGGTTTACGATCTCGCGCTCGGCCGCCTGTAAAAGCATTTTCCCGCAGCCTTTGCCGCGAAATTCATGCAGGACGGCGACGCGTCCGATAAACCATAGGTCGCCGCGCTGAAAATAACGGCATGTACCTATGGCTTTTTGTCCGAAAAACAGGAGTATGTGTACGGCTTTTGCGTCCGTTTCGTCAAATTCTTCCGAAAAGCCCTGTTCGCGCATAAACACTTCTTCACGGATAAGTTTTGCCTCAGCGGGCAGATGCCGAAAGGCGCTTGTGTGAAAAGGCTCTTTGAAAAATTTGTTCTGCCCGTTCTCGTTCATGTTCGACCTCTTTGCGTTCTCTAATTTTATTTTGCAGGCTGCGCTCTTTTCCTGCGCGTACCATCAGTCTTCCAGCCCAAACAGTTGATTCGGCGTAAGCCCGAAACGCTCATACAATGCCAGAATACTGTCATAGCCCGGTTTCTTTTTTCCAAGCAGCCATTGGCTTACGGTTGTTTGATTCACTTGCAGAGCATCGGCGAGCTTTTGCTGGCTCAAACTTTTTTCTGCCATAAGTTGTTTGATGAGTTCTATATAAGGATATTCATTCTTCATGCCTTTTATTGTAAGCAAGATCAGGTCAAAAGTCTTGACATAGGTCTATTGACCTGATATAATATGAACAGAAACGAACAAAGGAGAAAAAGGGGAGATGAAAAAGTCATTGCGGCATATTTTGTTGGGAGTATTTTTGGCAACGATGTCGCTATTATTGTTTTTGGGATTATTATTTCCCGTGGTGCAAATAGATCTGTCGGGGGTGCTGGGCGAATACGGAAAATTATTGGAAACATACGGAATGTCTTATGCATCGGAGAATGGATTTCAGTTAATGAGCGGCAGAAGCGGAGTTGTCGTTTTTTTTGAGCAAATGTCTGTTTCTGCGGCGGAAACGGCAGGGGTGCGTTTTTCGGCAGTATCTTTTACGTGGTTGAATATTTTTTCGCAGGTAGTAAATATTCTGTTGCTGTTATTGGCTGCCGCAATGTGTATCGGATCAGTGATCTGGTTGATCAGGGGAGAGAAAGAAAATATTGCAAAGCTGATGGCGGCAGTGGGATTATGGGCTGCATTTGTGTATTTTGCAGAGGGGATTCTTTACATAATAATTCTCAATTCGGAATGGAAAAGATTGTTGGAAACGCTGTCACAATCTTCGTCGCTGTTTGTGGGGGATATTTTCCGTACGTTGTCGTTTATGCCGTTTATTTTGATTGCATTGACGGAAGTTGCATATTGGACGGTCAGTTTTAAAGTAAAAGATCGGGAAAAAGTTGCTGAGATTCCGAAAGAAGAAAACAAAACGGAAGAGCAAGGAGCGGAAGAACAGCAAGACGAAAAAAATTTTGTTTCTTCGTTGCATGAACTGAAAGGTTTATATGATAGCGGTGTTCTTACCGTGCAGGAATGGGAAGAAGCAAAAAAGAAAATATTAGATCGTTTGTAATAAAGAGCGGTGCGGCAGTTATGCCGCACCGCTTTGCCGATATACGGAAAGTTTTAATGGGAAGTTATTCGATATTCTGGCGTTCTATGGTGGCGACGGCGTCGTAATGGCCGTCGAGCAGGGACACGCCGTTTTTGATGCGTTGCAAAATCTCAGCATCGGATAGTTTGCAGTCGAAGGGCGCGGCGACGTCA
>CATYEP010000141.1 GCA_958405585.1 uncultured Eubacteriales bacterium | reverse complement strand
CCTAATATCGTCCTCCCGTAACCACTGTTACCAAAATATGCTTCCGAAAGAATGTCCAGACAAAGGTCATCCGGGGTGTCTTCCGTCATCGAAATCTCTTCACAAACGACGCCCTTTTCCCTGTCCATTTCCTCTTCCGGGAAGGTGGAATTCAAAACAAAATCAGACAATATCTCGAACGCCTCGCCCGCATGATCAGAAGTCGATTTTGCATAATAACACGTTATGTCTTTCGACGTAAAAGCGTTTACCTGCGCACCGATCCGATCCATCGCATCCGAAATTTCAAAGGCATTCCTCTTTTCCGTCCCCTTGAACATCATGTGCTCAATAAAATGCGAAATGCCGTTTTCTTCCTCCGTTTCATAACACGATCCTGTACCAACAAGCACTCCCATGCTAACCGATAAAAGCCCGTCGATCTGTTTTACCACCAAACGAAGTCCGCTCGGAAATTTCTTTGTATATGTCATAAATCCTCCGTATGTAACACCCTGAAAAAACTTATTCCTGCCGATTTTTACAAAGTAAAATCATGAACATAAATATCATACCATGATTTCCGCTTTTTCGCAAGCACATTCCGAAAAATCGCCAAATTTATTCTCGACGCCTTATACCTTTTCCACACCAGATATATTGACGGATACAGGCACTTGCTCTAATCCCTGATCCCGATAATACGCCAGAATGGACGGCAATGCAGCTGCTGTCTCTTTGGTTGGATGTGCCAGCACAAGGTCTCCTCCACTAACCCCATTTGTCGCTCGCCTGTAAATTACCGTCTGGTCATGATCTCGCCAGTCTATCGTATCTTTTGACCACATAATCACTTTATACCCCAAATTTTCTGCAGCCTCCACTGTTTGTTCGGCATAAGCCCCCGAAGGAGGTGCGAACAAGTTCATTTTGACCCCCGTCAAACGCTCCACCAATTCCCCGCATATACCTATTTCTTCTTTATTCTTTTCCAAAGATAAGGTATCCTGGTTTCTATGAAAATATCCGTGATTCCCTAATTCATTACCGCGATCCTTGATCTGAGTCAAAATTTCAGCATGATCATCTGCCCAAATCCCCCCGACAAAAAATGTAGCATGAACGTTATACTCATCCAATGCGTCCAAAATTTCAGATATATATTCCGTTCCGCCATATACGTTAAACATGATCGAAATATAATTACTGTCTTTGTTGCCGTTGTAATAAACTCGATCACTCAATTTCCCCGCCGTCATCGCACCAAAAGGGAAAAAGCATACTGTTCCAACCGCAACCAAAACAACCGCCAGGAATATGTTTGTAAAAAGCGCTATTTTTACGTTTCTCTTCAATTTAGTTTACCTCTTTTTTTTAAAAACTTACTGTCTGTTAAAACTTTTCTCTGTATTTTATTCTTACAAATTCATTTATATTCACAAGTTTGTCCCTATAGACTTTTCCGCTGAATTATTTTCGGCTTTTACAATCTAAGACTTAACAATCTATTTTATATCCATCAGCTAAATTTCCAAATCGCATCGCATCAAGCAATTCATTCCGCCCCTTTTACACAAACAAATCATATTGCAATCATACTGCCGCAATACGAAGTTGCCTTTATGATTATAATAAACAGATCCGGACTGCAATCATGCAGTCCGGACCCAGATAATTCTATAACAGCAAAAAAATAAATTCTCACCTAAAAAGATCATTCGTATTTTTAAGTCATCATTATTCTTGCTCTTTGCATATACAACAAATCAAAAATTTCGTGAATGCCGCAATTATTTTAACTTGACGATCGTTACTCCCGCCTCACCTTCTCCGTATACTCCGCTTCGGAATTCCGCAACGTTTTTCATTCCGCGCAAATGATTCCGTATGCCTTCTTTCAACTTACCCGTTCCGATCCCGTGAATGATCTTTACCTCATCCAATCCTCCCAGAACAGCTTGATCAATAAACAAATCAACCTCCTGAATCGCTTCGGACACAGTCATGCCGAGTAAATTAATTTCCGTTTTTACTTCCCGCACCGGTTCTATTTTCCGAACAACCTGAATGTGATCCCTTTGATTATTCTTCTGCCTCACAACCGGACTCATTTCATACAAATCAGAAGCCTTCACATTCAGTCGCATATTTCCGACCTGAACTTCCGCCTCTTTTTTCTTCTGATTTAACGACAAAATTCCACCTTCAGATTGCATCGCGCCGACAAATACCCGATCCCCGACTTTTAAACGGGTAAAGTCCGCATTTGCAGTACTTTTAGGCTCCTCCGATTCCAACTCCGATAAATACGCTTTGTCCGCAAGCCTGTTTTTTATAGTACGCGCGCGAATCAAATCGGACTCTGTCAGCTCCTTTTTATGCGCTATTTCTTCGATTTGCGCCAGCAGTTCTTCAGCCTGTTCCGTACGCTCATTGACAATTCTTCTGCTTTCGACACGCGCATTTAAAAATAATTTTTCCCGTTCTTTTTTTAATTTATCGCGCTCGGCATTCACCTCGGCAAGTTTTTCTTTCCATTCCGATTTTAACGCTTCCGCTTCCTTTTTTGCCTCGTCCGCTTCGATCTTGCTTTGTTCCGCTGTCCTTAAAATATTTTCAAATTTTCTCCCGCCCTCAGAAAGATTCGCAACAGCGTTCTCTAAAATCTCCTCTGAAAGCCCCAGTCTGCGCGAAATCGCGATTGCATTGCTGCTCCCGGGCACCCCGAGG
Source organism: uncultured Eubacteriales bacterium (assembly GCA_958405585.1). GTDB lineage: Bacteria > Bacillota > Clostridia > Christensenellales > Borkfalkiaceae > Borkfalkia. Next base: position 2,537 of record CATYEP010000141.1, on the reverse strand, counting down.
CTAACACGATACAACGGCTGAAGCGTATTCATGTCAAATTCCATGCTGGCATTCTCAATACCTTTCTCTTCATACGCATATTCTTTCAACGCCGTGTAATGCGTCGTAACAATGCCGCTGCAACCTTGTTTCAGCAAATACCCGATAACCGCTTTTGCAATCGCCTGACCTTCATCCGGATCCGTTCCTCCGCCAAGCTCATCGATCAGGACAAGGCTTTTCGAATTTGCTGCCTGCGTTATTTCAATAATATTTTTGATATGCGATGAAAACGTTGAAAGATTTTCTTCGATCGACTGCGCATCGCCTATGTCGCAGAATATTTTTTCGAATACTGATACTTCACTCCCCTCCGCCGCAGGAATAAATATTCCGCACGCCGCCATCATGCAAAGTAGGCCGCACATTTTTAATGTTACCGTTTTACCTCCCGTATTCGGTCCGGAAACAAGCAAAACTTTATAATCCCTGCCTAATGCCACCGATACGGGGACCGCAATCTTCGGATCCAAAAGCGGATGTCTGCCCTTACTAATATCTACCATACCGCGATTATTGATTAAAGGCCGAACACATTTATTTTTATAAGAAAACTCCGCTTTAGCATACGCCCGATCAATATCACTCAATCTTTCGATATCTACAGCCAATTGATCAGCCATCACCCCGACACGACGCGAAAGCTGCGCCAAAATACGTTCAATCTCTTCCTTTTCCGCCGCAGCAAGCTCTCTCAATTCGTTGTTCATTTCCAGAATCTGCTCCGGCTCAATAAAAAATGTGGCACCGCTGGCAGAACGATCGTGTACAAAACCTCGGATTCGGGTTTTATACTCAGCACGAACCGGTAAAACATATCGATTATCGCGCATCGTTACAATTCCTTCCTGCAAAAACTTTGAACCTTCCCCGCTCAGATATTCAGACAACTTATTCCGCACTTTTTCGTTCAAAGAACGAATGGAACGGCGGATATTGTACAGATCATCGCTTGCATAATCACTGACCTCGTCTTCCGATAAAATTTTATCTGTAATATCCCGCTCCAGTGATTCATCAAAATAAATGCCGTCCGCAAGCTCGCACAATAATGGCGCCTGCGGCAAAGCCTTCACCGAGCGATACGCCACCCGCGCCGATCGCAACAGCAAGGAAATCCCCAACAATTCTTTGCAAGAAAGCGTAGAGCCTTTCGCCGAACGCTCAAGCTCATCTGAAATTTCGGGAAACTCTTCGATCCTTCCCACCCCAGCATGAAACAGTGCACCATCCGCCTCAGACGTAAGATCCAAAAGCTTTTTAACCTGAGAAAGATCCTTGCAAGGCTCTTCCTCTACAAGAGCCCGCTTTGTATACGGTAAAACCGCATACAAAGCGATAGAAGTCAATATTTTGTTCAATTCAAGTTTTTCAATCGCTTTCTTATCCATACCGCCTACCATTTTATGATAAATCGCAATAAACAAATCCCTTATTAAAAATCAAACATTTCGTATATATTTATTATTTTATGCCTCGTTTCGCAGCACCGGAAGTAAATCCCGTCCTATCTGATTTTACAGTATCTGAAACAAACTGCTCTTTTTCCGAGTTACTTAAAGCCGTGAAATCATACAGTGCTCTTGCATCTCGCTTATGCGCCAATAAAGCATAATTGTATATTTCAAACCGACAACATGAATTTTTATACCTACTGAGCGGAAACCTCCGTCCCTCCTCATCCGTCAATTCATACAAAGCACGCTCGTCACAATTCGAACACCTCTTGCCAAAAACGCAATGCCCCAAATCCATCAATTTGATCCCACCGCCCGACAGACAAAATGCACCCGTTTCCTCAGCAATTTCCGTCTCTTTATCCGAAAGCTCTTTTGAAAGCGCAATTTCAAGCGTACCCTCATTTTTACAAACAAAAGCACTCCAACTGTTAAAAAGATTAAAACCGGTCCCGGCAAACAAAGGAATCGAAAACTCACGGCAAAATTCCAAAGCAAATATTCCGTCTGCATAAACACCGTCGAATTTCTTAACGACCTTTAATATCCTTATCAGATCCATTCCCACACTAAATGCAGGTATATATAATAATTTATGCCACGCATAGTACTCCGCAAGTTTTAAAAAACGACTCAATTCTTCCTCATTGTTAAAGTCATTCGGTTTAAAAATAATATAATCCGGTTTTATTTTTTCATATACCTGCGAAGTAAAATCGTTATCTATCACCGCTAATAAACGACCTTTCAACAAGTCTTTATTTACAATCGGAGCTGAAATCTTGCGTTCTTCAATCGGCGGATGCGTTGTAGATAGATAGACATATATTTGTCTGAAAACAGTTCGGCGCAAGGCATTTAATTGCGACTTGACAATAAAAATGTTCCCTTTTATTTGTGCCGATGTTTTCACTTCAAACGGATATTCATCCGTTTTCATAAAACATTCTGAAAAATCTTTTTCTGTAAAAGGTCTTGACTGGGCTTCCTGCGCCAAAAAATCAGCCGCGAATACTTTTTCTCCAAACGCACCGAAAATAC
>CATYEP010000140.1 GCA_958405585.1 uncultured Eubacteriales bacterium | reverse complement strand
TTTTTTTTTTGTTTTTTTTTGTGTTTCTCACTACCGCCCCCCCCCCCAAACATAATTTTGTCTAGGCAGATTCCGTCTTGGTTTGGTTGGTTCGTTCTTTCTTTTTTCCCACCACAAAAACCAAAAACCCCCCCAAAAAAAAAAAATAACACTCTCCAAAAAAACATTCCACCCCCTTCTCCCGTGGGGGGGCGGCGTGATTAATTTTAGCTCCGCCGCGCCCTCTCGCTTTCCACCGAAAAATCCGCATTCCGTCAGATCAAATCGTAACCAAAATCATTCAGCATTGTTTCGGATAACCTTTTCAAGACAGCCGCAAAATTCCTGCATCGACTTTTCACGAAGATCCAGATAAAAACATCTGCCAAAATACTTCCCGTCCCAATACCGTACGAGATTAAAACCGCGAAAGTCTTTTTGACAGCAGATCAGCAATTTTTCAAAAGGCATCCCCTGATCAACATGCTCCTCCCCGAATACAAATTCGATCCATACCCCTTTTTTCATTTCTGCCCGCGTATGTTCATCGATACTGACCCCGAATGCCGGCATCTGAAAGGCTTTTTCCGTCATCACTTCCCAGCTGCCCACAATGCTCTTAAATTCATCCGTACCTTTCCCGAACGTATACATACAACCTTCTTTGTATACGACGGCCTCCTTCGCTTCTTCTATGACTTTTACTATTTCCGACATGGCATTCATTCTCCTCTTTTCTTCATTATAGCAGATATCATTCTCCCTTGCAACAAAAAAAATATAATTTTGAAAATATTTTTATATAAAACTGTTGACAAATTTAAAAAAGAGTATATAATATAGGCAAACGTTGTAAAGGAGGAAAACCGCATGAAAAAGAATATGTACAGTTTGATGCTGGCAGAAGATGTTATTCATGAAATAGACCGTCTGGCGGACGAAAAAGGGACAAACCGTTCCAATTTGGTCAACCAGGTTTTAGCGGAATACGTTTCATTGACGACTCCGGAAAAGCATGTGCAAAATATTTTTGAAATAATCGAAAACTTTATCGGGAAGCAGAACGGATACCTGCTGTATTCGCAGCCGAATGATATGACGATGAGCATAAAGAGTTCCTTGAAATACCATTACAGGCCCACCATCCGATATGAGGTTGAGATGTACCGAACACCGTCTCAGACGATCGGACAACTTAAAATCATATTCCGTACGACATCGTCAGAACTTCTCGTAGAACTGACCCGTTTCTTTAAAATATGGATGCAGTTGGAAAACATTTATATCCGTCAGTTTTTCTCAAAAGATGCGATCGAATACGGGATGGAAAACGGCAGATTCCTGCGGACTTTCGCCGTTCCGAACGATTCCGATTATACGGAAGAACAGATCGGAAACGCGATCAGCCATTATATTTCTACATTTGATGAAATGCTGAAAAATTATTTATCCGGAATTTATGATTCCACGGAAGAAATCGAAAAACGGTATCTCCAATATTTAAACAGCGGAGTACAGTTGATTTGACCGCAAGGAGGTGAAATTTATGAACGCTCAAAAATTTACAAAAAAGGCACTGGAAGCGGTAAACGCCGCACAGAGTATTGCCATTGAAAATCAAAATATGCAGATCATGCCCGAACACTTGCTGTACGCCTTGGTCGACCAGGAAGGCGGACTGATCCCCCAGCTTCTGAAAAAAATGGGCAAAGATACGGATAATCTGCTTGCCCTGCTCGATTCAGCCATCGGTAAGATCCCTGCGGTCAGCGGGAGCGGCAGAGAACCTGATAAAATTTATATCTCTCCCGTTACCGATAAAATTTTCAATGAGGCGGAACGCCTCGCAAATTCCATGCGGGATGAATACGTGTCTGTCGAACACGTCATGCTTGCCATCTTCGACTACGCAACGGATGAAATCAAAAATATTTTCCGTTCCCTCGGTATTACCAAAGAAAGTTTCCTTACGGAACTGAAAAAAGTCAAGACCGACCGCGTTACCAGCGACGAACCCGAAAATACCTACGACGCGCTTTCAAAATACGGGTTTGACCTCGTACAGCGCGCGAAGGATCAGAAACTCGACCCTGTCATCGGCCGTGATAACGAAATCCGTAACGTCATCCGCATTCTTTCCCGTAAATCCAAAAACAACCCTGTCCTGATCGGTGAGCCCGGCGTCGGCAAAACAGCCATCGCGGAAGGTCTTGCACAGCGTATTGTACGAGGCGACGTGCCGGAAGGACTGAAAAATAAAACTATTTTTGCACTGGATATGGGCGCGCTCATTGCCGGCGCAAAATTCCGCGGTGAATTCGAAGAACGTTTAAAAGCCGTTCTCAACGAGATCAAAAAGAGCGAAGGCAAGATTTTGCTGTTCATCGACGAATTGCATACGATCGTCGGAGCAGGCAAATCGGATGGTGCCATGGACGCAGGCAACCTGCTCAAACCTATGCTCGCCCGCGGCGAACTGCATTGCATCGGCGCAACGACACTGGATGAATACAGAAAATATATCGAAAAAGATGCCGCGCTCGAACGCAGATTCCAGCCCGTCATGGTCGACGAACCGACTGTCGAAGATACCATTTCGATCCTGCGCGGATTGAAAGAGCGTTATGAAGTATTCCACGGCGTTCAGATCCACGACCAGGCTTTGATCGCAGCAGCTACCCTTTCGCACCGTTATATTTCCGACCGTTTCCTGCCGGATAAGGCAATCGACCTTGTGGATGAAGCGTGTGCGACCATCCGTACGGAGATAGACTCCATGCCGACCGAAATGGACGACATCGCCCGCAAGATCATGCAACTGGAAATCGAGGAAATGGCGTTGAAAAAGGAAACGGACAGTCTGTCCAAAGAACGGCTCAACGTCATTCAGAAAGAACTTGCCGAATTGCGCGATAAATTCAATGCCATGAAGGCACAATGGAACAACGAAAAAGCAAGCATTCATGTCGTCTCCGATACCAAAGCCGAAATTGAAAAAGTCAACGGCGAAATCGAAGCGGCACAGCGCATCGGCGATTACGAGCGCGCTGCAAAACTGAAATACAGCCGTTTGCCTGAATTGCAGAAAAAACTGGAAGCCGCACAAAAAGACGGAACCAATTCCAAACATACGTTGCTTCGCGATACGGTCACCGAAGAAGAGATCGCCCGCGTCGTGTCGCGTTGGACGGGTATTCCTCTGTCAAAACTTATGGAAGGCGAACGAGAAAAGATTTTACACCTCGACGATATTCTCCATAAGAGAGTGATCGGACAGGATGAAGCCGTAACCAAAGTGACAGAAGCGATCATCCGTTCCCGCGCTGGCATTGCAGACCCGAACAGACCGATCGGCTCGTTCCTGTTCCTTGGCCCTACCGGCGTCGGCAAGACGGAACTTGCAAAAGCTTTGGCTGAGAGTCTCTTCGACGATGAACACAACCTCGTACGCATCGATATGACGGAGTACATGGAAAAATTTTCTGTTTCCCGTCTGATCGGCGCGCCTCCGGGATATGTCGGCTATGATGAAGGCGGTCAGCTCACCGAAGCCGTACGCAGAAAACCTTATTCCGTCGTTTTGTTCGATGAAATCGAAAAAGCACATCCCGATGTGTTCAACATTCTCCTTCAGGTACTCGACGACGGGCGCATTACCGATTCGCAAGGCAGAACGGTAGACTTTAAAAATACCATCATCATCCTGACTTCCAATTTAGGCTCTTCTTACCTTTTGGACGGCATCGATGAGAACGGCGAAATTTCGGAAGACGCGAAAGACAAAGTTTCTCAATTACTGAAACAGAGCTTCCGTCCGGAATTTTTGAACAGACTGGATGAAATCGTTTACTACAAACCTCTCACCAGGGATAATATTACAAAGATCATCGATCTCTTGATCAAAGATCTTGCGGCACGTCTGGAAGACAAACAGCTGAAACTTGAAATCACGCCTTTGGCAAAAGACTTGATCATAGAAAACGGCTATGATCCTGTCTACGGCGCACGTCCGTTGAAGCGGTATCTGCAGAGCAAAGTTGAAACGCTGATCGCAAAGACAATAATCGCCAACGACCTGCAACCCGGCAATACAATTGAAATCGGTGCATGCAACGGCGATTTTACCGTAAAAATCAAATAAACCCACAAGAATTTGTAATCAAACCGAGAGCGGATAAATCTATTTTGTCCGCTCTCCTCTTTTTCCTTGTAAAATTCTTCCGCGAGAGACAAAAGACGTCTCCCTTACTTTTTTAATTTTAATCATCAAACTGTTGGATCAAATTATATTATAATACGAAACGCTGCTTAATAATCACAAAATATGATTTATTAAAATAAAAATGCTGCCTCTGTCACTATTGATGATGAATACTATTTTTATCGTTTTATTGCAAAAACAGAAAAACACCTATTGCTGTCCAACCATAGGTGGTTCGGATTGCAATAGGTGTATCACATGGGTTTAGTGGATAAAAATGCTACCTTTAAACCGAGCAGAAGGGTTGCAGGTTGAGGACTTTCAAATGCGAAGGCAAAGGAGTTTCCCAAAACGTAAATGACCGAAGTCCGAATCATGAAGAAAGGGCGCAAGATGCACCCTTTCCCGCGGTTTAAAAGTAATAACCAGTTTTGAACCTCCAAAGTTTTTTAGATGAACTTTGAAACCAACAGGGGGCAATCATCAATTCCTTTATTCTAAAGGCTTTCCATCGTTTTCACCCAATAAGAATTTTCCTATTTTTCAATAACTTTTTATTTTTATTCTATATGCAACGAGTTTGTCAAGTATCCGTTCTCGCTCTTCCTATCCATCTCTAAAAAGAATTAAAATAAAGATCCGCCATAAAACATCTTGTTTCCCCTTTATTAAAAGGCTGGCACTAAAAAAACAAAATTAATATCAACAATTAAAAAATATTATAAATTCTCTAGATATTCTTGTATTAGCTTTTCTCTATATTTATTTCGTTTTATTTTATTGAAGGGATTACGCATAAATTTTTTCACTATAAAAGCAATACCCCCAAACAATAGGCAATCAACTATTACAATATCGCTAATTGCACGATTTTTTTCTTCATTCTCCCAATCTAAAAAACCGCGAATAACTTTAATAGCCGCTTCCGAAAAATCCTTAGAATCAACCACTAATTCAGATGGATTTAAAGATTCTGTTTGAACTTTCGTTAATAAAATTTTATATGTATTTATATTGCTTATCGTTAATTTATATAAATAAGTATAAATATAGTTCTTAGCTTGCTCGTTATTATCCACTTTATCAATATATAAATCAATATAGTGATTAATCCCACCTTCCATATTCGT
>CATYEP010000139.1 GCA_958405585.1 uncultured Eubacteriales bacterium | reverse complement strand
GGTTTTTTTAAATTCATAAATAAAATTCCCGCGCCGCGAAAGTTTTTGCGCGCCGCGGCACGATCAACAAATTTATGGAAAAATATAAAACAAAATACTTCCGCGGATAAAAGACGGTTTCCCGCAGAAGCACCTCTTTCATCACGATCAAACCCCGCCCCGACTTTGAAACCTTTCAAAAAATGACTTTAAAAAGGATTTAACGGAATAAGCAGGAACAAGATAAATCTGACGATCGATTTGTATTGGGGCTTTCGGCGGACTCGTATACGGCAGCGGCGCGCCGGATCGGCGCGAAAAACGAAAAACCTTCCGCTCAATACTTAATCTTGCCCGCGCAAATACAGGGAACATCTGCTCACCGCTTGATCTTGTCCGCGCAGGTACAGAAACTTCCGCTCAACGCTTGATCTTACCGGCGCAAATGCGGATCTTGTTGACCGATCGTCCAAACAGGACTTTTTCGGTATGCGTGCAGGTGAGAATGGTCTGAACGCCGTCGATCTGTGCGAGGAGTTTGCGGCGGCGGGACAGGTCAAGTTCGCTCATCACGTCGTCGAGAATGAGGACGGGGTATTCGCCCGCGACCTGGCGGAAAATATCCACTTCGGCAAGTTTGAGCGCCAGTGCGGCGGTGCGGGCCTGCCCTTGCGATCCGTACACGCGCGCTTCCTTGCCGTTCACCAGGATTTTCAAATCGTCGCGGTGCGGGCCTGCGGTCGTATAGCCCAGGCGCACATCCTTTTCATAATTATCGGACATTTCTTTCAAGAGCGCATCGGCGATCTCGTCGCGGCTGTCGCCGCGTTTTCGCTCGGCACCCACTTCCAAAGTTTCGGCGCCGTCGGTTAAAAATGCGTGTTTTTCGGCGGCAAGCGGTTCCAGTTTTTCCAAAAATTCACCGCGGCGCTCGATGAGCTCCGCCGCATAGCGGCAAAGCTGTACGTCCCAGACAGGCAACGTTTCAAACACCAAAGAAAGATCCCTGTTTTTTAAAAGCGCGTTGCGCTGTTCCAGGATCTTGTTGTAGCGGACAAGCGCCGTATAATAGGAGCGCGAAAGTTGAGAAATGGAAACATTGAGGAAGCGTCGGCGTTCGTCGGGACCGTCCTGGATCATGCGAAGTTCGCCCGGACTGAAAAACACACCGTTGATGTTGCCGAGAAGATCTGCGTTGCGCGTGATCTTCGAGCCGTTGATGCGGATCTCGCGTTTTGTTTCGTAAATATCCGCGGCAATGGAAATGTTTCCGAATCTGGTCTCGGCAAGGGCGGAGATATGCGCCCCGTCTTCGCCCGAACGGATCAACTGTTTGTCGCGCCCTGTACGGGGCGAAACGCCGGTACAAAGGTAAAACACTGCTTCTGCGCAGTTGGTCTTGCCCTGGGCGTTCTTGCCGTAAAGCACGTTGATGCCGTCCGAAAACTCGAACATTTCTTCGGCATAATTTCTGAAATTTTTCAGTACCAAATTTTTTATTCGCATTCTTTCTCTGTTTTGATTTGATTTTCCGACGATTTTATATTATAATGTACTTTGTACCGGCAGGCTGCGGCGAACAAGCACATAAGGGGGCGCAGGCTTTGTCATTATTATAGCAGATTTCGCCGAAAAGACAAAGCAAAAAGAGAATTTTTACGAAAAAAGACAAAGCAGGTTGAGGTTTATATGTCTGACAACGATCAATTTGAATTATTATGGAAAAAAATCAGCGAAACTCTGCAGGCGACGCTGTCGCCCATTACTTACAATACGTATATTTCCAAACTCAAAGCCGTAGACATTGACGGTACGAAGATCATTTTAAGCACTGACAACGAATTCTTTGCCAATTTCATCGGGAAGAACCTGACGGAAAAGATGAAGGAAGCGTTCCAGAAGGCGGATACCGGGATCACGGATTTTGAACTCGTGATCGAAGGGAGCGACGACGTCGTATTCACGACGGAAGAAGAGGAAGAGGATTATTCTCCCCTTTCCGTCGATCCGCGGTTCACGTTTGAATCGTTTGTGGCAGGAAAGAGCAATGAATTTGTATTTGCGGCGGCAAAAGCGGTCGCAAAAAATCCCGGCGCGAATTTTAACCCGCTGTATATTTACGGTGCGTCGGGGTTGGGCAAAACGCACCTGATGCAGTCGATCGCGAACTATATCAGTCTGCACAAGCCTGCCCTGCGCGTGATGTACACCACTTGTGAGAAGTTCATCAACGAACTGATCGACTCGATCTACCTGAACAAAGGCAACAACCGTGATATGCAGGCGAAGTTCCGTAACCGTTACCGCAATGTGGACGTACTTCTCATCGACGACGTGCAGTTCCTTGCGAAAAAGCAGGCGGTACAGGAAGAACTGTTCCATACGTTCAACGCCCTGCAGGCGGAGAATAAGCAGATCGTGCTCACCTCGGACGTTCCGCCCAAGGAGATCGCAACGCTGGAAGAGCGTTTGCGTACGCGGTTCGAAGGCGGACTCATCGCCGATATTCAACCGCCGGACGCAGAAACGAAGATCGCCATACTCAAGCAGAAAGCGTTTGAAAGGAAAGCGGTGATCCCGCCCGATGTACTGGATTTTCTGGCGCGCGATTCGGGTACGGACGTGCGTACGCTGGAAGGCAGACTGACCAAAGTTATTTTTGCGAGCAAACTGCACGAAAAGCCCATTACGCTGGAGCTTGCGGCGACCGCGCTGAACGAAGCGATCAGCGAAGAGCATGAAACGATCACTTCGGATAAAATCATTTCGGGCGTTTGTTCTTTCTATAAGATCACCAAGGACAAACTTCTGGGAAAAAGCAAGAAGAAAGAACTCGTCATACCGCGGCAGATCTGCGCATACCTGATGTGCGAGATCATGAACATTCCGCTCGTTTCCATCGGGGAAGCGTTGGGCGGGCGCGATCATACGACGGTGATCCACTCGCGCGAAAAAGTTACGAACCTCATTAAGGTTAACGACCGCGTGGCGAAAGAAGTGGAAGACATCCGCAACATTATATTAAAACAGTAACGTTTTGAAAGCGGTAACGCAAAGGCGTTTACATAATGAAAAGCAGATTACCCTTCCCTTTTGCGGAAGGGTAACAAATTTTATTTTCGGGCATACGGATATGGAAGTTACGAACAAATTTTACACAAACGGATACGACGCGGTGGTCGTGGGAGCAGGCCACGCGGGATGTGAAGCAGCACTGGCGCTGGCGCGGACGGGCATCCGTACGCTGATGCTTTCACTGAATCTGGACAGCATCGCGTTCATGGCATGCAACCCGTCCATCGGAGGCACGGCGAAGGGACACCTTGTGCGCGAGATCGACGCATTGGGCGGAGAGATGGGCATCAACGCGGATAAGACCGCATTGCAGATGCGCATGCTGAACGTCGGCAAAGGCGCGGCTGTGCAAAGTCTGCGCTCACAGGCGGACAAACACGCTTACCACGCCGCCATGAAAAAGACTTTGGAAAACACGGACAACCTGACCATTCTGCAGGGCGAAGCCGCCGAAGTTCTCACAAAAGACGGGAAAGTGTGCGGCGTAAAGACGACTTTCGGCGAAATTATCGAAGCACGTGCGGTAGTTCTTGCGACGGGCGTATACCTGAAAAGTGCGGTGATCGCGGGAGAATTCAAGCAATCGAGCGGGCCGAACGGTTTTGCGCCCGCCAACGCGCTGACGGATAATCTGATCGCACTCGGATTCAACGTACGCAGATTTAAAACGGGAACCCCTGCCCGCGTGGACGGCCGCACGATCGACTATTCGAAGTGCGAGATACAGAACGGCCAGACGGATATTTATCCGTTTTCCTATCTCTCGGACGGAGTCGTACAGAAGCAAAAGCCCTGTTATCTTACCTACACCAACGAAAAGACACACGAGATCATCCGTGCGAACCTGCACCGTTCGCCGCTGTATTCGGGGGTGATCAAGGGAACAGGCCCGCGGTACTGTCCTTCTATTGAGGACAAAGTGGTGCGATTTGCAGACAAAGAGCGGCACCAGATCTTTCTCGAACCCGAATGTGCCGATTCCAACGAAGTGTATGTACAGGGCATGAGTTCATCCCTGCCCCACGACGTACAGCGGGCGATGTACCGCACGGTAGCGGGACTGGAAAACGTGCGCATCATGCGCTATGCCTACGCGATCGAATACGACTGCATCGACACACTGGACGTATACCCTACCCTGGAATTCAAAAAAATAGAAGGTTTATATACGGCGGGACAGATCAACGGTACAAGCGGATACGAAGAAGCGGCGGCGCAGGGACTGATCGCGGGACTGAACGCATCGCTGAAACTGCGCGGAAAGGAGCCGCTGATCCTGCACCGTGACGAAGCGTATATCGGGGTACTGATTGACGATCTCGTGACCAAAGGCACGAACGAGCCGTACCGCATGATGACCTCGCGCGCAGAACACCGCATCCATTTACGGCAGGATAATGCGGATTTTCGTCTGACGGAAAAAGGATTCGCCGCAGGACTTACCACAAAAGAGCGGTACGAAAAATATCTGGCTCGGAAACAAGCGGTGGCGGACATCCATACCCTGCTTGACGAGCGCGTATCCCCTTCCGAATGCCGCGAGTTTCTGATAAATCACGGATTCCCTGCGCCCGCAGGCGGCGTTTCGTATGCGGATATGCTGCGCCGCGGGATCGATATCGCCGAGATCCGCGAACAATTCGGAATATTACGGGATGCGCGTCCGGAAAATATTGAAACGGCATGCATCGACATCAAATACGAGGGCTATTTAAAGCGCGGTTTGGAACAGATCGAAAAGGCGAAAAAGCTGGAAAACCGCAAGCTGCCCGACGATATCGACTACGAAAAAATCGACGGGCTGCGGCTGGAAGCGCGGCAGAAGCTCAACAAGATCCGCCCCGAAAACCTCGGACAGGCAGGCCGCATTTCGGGCGTCAACCCCGCCGACATCGCCGTACTGATGGTGTATCTGAGTACCGTTCAGAAATAACTTAAGCATCCTTTAAGTTTAACCTACGCACAGCGCATTCATTTAAATAAACTTTATAAAAAAGCCGCCGTCCGCAAAAAATTTTGCGGACGGCGGCTTTTGATTCGTCATAAAACAATGTGCCTTCCTTCTTTAATAATAGTTCTTTAACAACATATCCTGTTGTTCTGCCATGCGCACGGTTTATATTTTTTCACACAATCACAAATTTTTCGACAATACCTCTGTCAATTTTAACGGATAATTCTGCTATCATAAAGCAAAAACGCCGCGGTGCGCGCGTACACGCGTGATGCGGCAAAAGGATTGTTTATGATACAACAACGAACGTTCCGATACTCTTACAAGGCGGCCTGCGTATACCTGTGCATT
>CATYEP010000138.1 GCA_958405585.1 uncultured Eubacteriales bacterium | reverse complement strand
GGACCCACGCAGCCAGCTTGGAAGGCTGGAATTCTACCATTGAACTACACCCGCGAATCACACAACGCTAAAAGATTATATCAAATACACGCTCATATGTCAAACATTTTTCGCCTTTTTTTTCGAACATTTTTTATTTTTTCCAATGATTTCCTCCCGCTGCGTCTCCTATATTCACGTTATCGGATATTCACGATCGTCGCCACCGCTTTTTGCTTTTCGATCACCAGATAGCAATAACTTTTCTCAGGCGAATAACGCGTCATGCATCCGGGATTGATCAGTAGAATCCCCTTTTCTTCATGCACGTCGGCCGCGTGTGTATGTCCATATAAAGCGATATCGCACCTATGCTCTTTCGCAGCTTCCGCCAGGCGCTCCGTTCCGCTCTTTACCCCATAGCGATGTCCGTGGCAGGCAAATAAGCGGCGGCCTTCCACATCCAACACCAATTCATTTGGCAATCCGCCGAAAAAATCGTTGTTTCCCGACACAATAAATGTTTTTTTCGGATACGCACGGAGCAGGTCGTTGGCGTCCGATGCCATATCGCCCAAATGTATAATATAATCGCTTTCCGCCAAAACCGTTGCGATTTTCTCCAACGGCTGCAGATTCCGATGCGTATCCGACAATATCACCAAAGTTTTCACAGACCAAGCTCCCTGATCCGTTCCGATAAAGTGCGCAATGCTTTTCCCCGATGCGATACCCGATTCTTTTCCGCAGGCTCCGCTATCCCGAAGCTCTTTCCGAGTTCGTCACTGAAAAACAACGGATCGTACCCGAACCCTCCGTTTCCTTCCTCTTTTTGCAAGATCCTGCCGTACGTCCTGCCCGACGCCGTAACTTCCCTGCCGTCCGCCAGGCACAGTGCCACACAGCTTTCAAAGTACGCGCCGCGCAATTTTTCGGGTACGTCCTTCAATTTTTCGAGCAAAAGCCGATTGTTTGCCGCATCGTCTCCGTGCCTTCCGCAAAAGCGCGCGCTGTATACGCCGGGGGCTCCGTTCAGTGCTTCGACACACAACCCCGAATCGTCCGCCAGTGCCGCACAGTGCAATTTTTCGCTCACGGCACGCGCTTTGATCAGCGCATTTTCTTCAAACGTCGTTCCCGTTTCGTCGATCTCATCCGAAAATCCTGCTTCCTGCATGGATATGATCGTGTGCCCTTGAAAAATCTGAGCGATCTCACGCAATTTTGCTTTGTTTCCGCTTGCAACCACAATCTTCATTTTCGTTTCTCCGTTACGGCAATATATGTCCTGCCACCCTGTAAATTTCGTACCATTCTTCGCGCGTTATCACAACATCCGCACCCGCCGCAATCTCCAACAGATGATCCGTCTTCACGGTTCCCGTTATCACCTGCGCCTTTACAGGATGCCGCAAAATCCACGCCGCTACGACCGCCGCTTTTCCCATCTTATATTTTTGTCCGATTTTTTCCAGTACGTCATTCAATTTTCCGAATTTTTCGCTATCCAAATACACGCCTTCAAAAAAGCCGTAGCGGAACGGAGACCAGACCTGCACGACCATTTCTTTCAGTCTGCAATAATCCAGAATGTATCCGTCCCTTGAAACAGCCCCTTCTGTTTCCATGTTCGTTTCCATGCCGCAGGATATCATTCCCGCGTGTACCGGCGAAAATTGCAGCTGGTCGGCAAACAGCCTCTGCCCCACCGCGCTCTTGAGAAGTTCGATCTGGTACGGATTCATATTCGATACGCCGAACATCCTTACTTTCCCCGCGCGTTCCAGTTCGTCAAACGCTTCCGCCACTTCTTCCGGCTCCATCAGCGCATCCGGACGGTGCAAAAGCAAACTGTCCACGTAATCCGTGCGCAGACGCTTTAAAGATCCATCCACAGCCTCGAGAATGTGTTTTTTTGAAAAGTCATACATCTTGCCGGATACGATCCCGCATTTGGTCTGCAGAATAAGTTTTTCTCTGGGAATTTTCAAGGCATGCACCGCATCGCCAAAGGCGCTTTCGCACGCTCCTCCGCCGTAAATATCAGCATGATCATAAAAATTCAATCCGCATTCATATGCCTCTTTGATAAATTGCTCACAGCCTTTTTTATCCAATTGACTCAGCGCCATACATCCGACTGCGATGACCGGCAAAGACCGACCCTCCGTTTTTACAAAACGCATCTGCCCTCTTCTCCGTTTTTTGTTTATTATACTACAGAATACAACTTTTTTCAAGGCTTTGCATTCCGATTCAACTCATACGTACGAATTTTTCTCGCATCCTCGCTGCAATATAGCTTTTCGGCTGCCTGTCTGCAAATAATTTACTCGTTCGGCGCGTTATCGCGGATGCCGCGGCGCGAAAGTCCTTTTCGCGCCGCGGCATCCGATTTACCCCAAAAACCTGAAAGACTGACAGCGGCGGATATTTCCGCCGCTGTCAGCCGGTACTTATCGTACCGTTTGATGTATGAACGAATCCGACCGAAAAATCATGCCGCTACTTTTTCCGTAACGATGACCTGACCGCATTCTTCGCAGTAATAACCCGTATACTGCCAGCCTTCATAGACCCACGTGTATACGCGATCGCTCGGCGTATGCGCCATCAATTCCGTAACAACTTCTTTGACGTACGTGTAAACCGTATTTCCCTCAGAATCCTTAATTTCGATCGTATAACGTGTCAGGCCTTCCGTCGCGCATGTAGCTTCCGATACGACCTCTACCAAATATCCGTTCGCTTCGCTGAGAGCAGGCAGCACATACTCGATCGTACCCTGGCAATTTCCGCATGTTGCCACGAGCTTGCCTGCGGCATCTGCCGTCGGTTCCTGTGCAACCGTATACGTATACTTATGTCCCAAAGCAGGCATTGTCATGATCACTTCTTCGTGACCGCAAACAGAGCAGACTTTATAAACTTTTCCGTCCGCTTCGCAGGTCGCAGGAACCGTGATCTCGTCACCGTAGCTGTGATTCCCCGTGATCTCTACCAGATATTCTTTCCCGCAATCCGCGCAGGTAAAGTATCCGTAGCCGTGTTCCAGACAGCTTGCAGGTGTATTGGCAAACATCCTGTCGACATCGTCCACCGTGTAGATGACGGATCCGTCCGTATAGATCTTCGTACCGTCACTGTTGACATGATACGGGGTAACGGGCAAAATTTCTGCATCCACGCTTCCTTCCTGCTGTTCCCCGTTTACCGTGTAGACATAGTGGTAAATCACTTTGCCTTCCGTCTCGCACGTAGGTTCGATCCTTTCGATTTCGTAAGAATCCGCCGCAAGATCGTAACTGTATCCGCACACAGAACAGGTGAACATAAGCGTCACGCCCTTTCCGTCTTCGTTGACTTTCACCGCAACTTCATACGTATGTCCCTTTGCAGGATCGTCCGGGTTCGCTTCATTGTATGTTTCGCCGCAAACTTTGCAGACATAAACAAAATAACCGTCTTCCGTGCAGGTAGCTCCCACAGTTTCCGAAAGTTCATAGCTGTGGTCACCCGTAATTTTTACAATAAATTCTTTGCCGCAATCATCACAAGTAAACGACCCGAACCCCTGCGTCATGCAGTCCGTAGGGCTGTTGCCGAACGTCGTTTCGATATATTTCACTTCATATACCGCATTCGGATCGTTGACATCAAATTCATGCCCGTTGTAATTATGCAGCTTCTTCGGAAGCGTAACGCGCGGCGTTTCGCCTGTCTGTTCCTGCCCTTCCATATCATTATATTTATAAGTATAATAGTAATACCCTTCCGTCGTGCAAGTAGCTTCTACTCGCACCTCATCCGCCGAAATCACGTCGATCTCCTGCGAGTATGCACAATTCTTGCAGCCGACCGTCAGCGTACCCGCTTCCGGATCATATTCATACGTATATGCATGCTCAAGAAGTTCACGGTATACCGTATGCTCTTCGCCGCATACTTCGCAAACGTATACGTCATATCCGCGTTCCGTACAAGTCGAATCCTGAGAACGGATCGGATTTTCCGTATCGTACGTATGATCCCCTGTGATCGTCACAAGATATTCTTTTCCGCAATCATCGCAGGTAAATGAACCGTATCCGTTTTCAATACAGCTTGCAGGCACATTGGAGAATACCGTCTCCACCTGATCCGCCGTATATTTTCCGTTCAGATCCATCGGCACACCATTATAATGATGCAGAGACGAAGTCGCTACTTCAAATACTTTACTCCATTCGCCCAGCGTTATCAGATACGTGTCTTTCCCGTTCTCCGTGCAGGTGGGCTCCGTAATCACAGTATGTTCGTAATCTTCTGCATTGAATACAGGCAGTTCCACTTTCGCGTACGTCTCGCAAAGATCACAATACCCTGCGATCTCTCCCGCTTCTTCCAACGTCGGTTCTTTCGTGACCGTCCAACCCGCCGTGATATGATGCCCCGTAGGCGCTACTGCCGTCGCTTCATAGACATACTCAAAACAATTTCCGCATACCAACAGGATCTGGTATCCGTCTTCACATTTGTTTGCTCCTTCATCCACAACAACAAGCTGCACGGCTCCTTCCTGTCCCGAATGCCCCGTCGCAAACAAACCGTTTTCTTCGCTTGCCTCTTCGACCATCGTCTCGCCGCAACGCGTACATGTATACGTAATGAATCCGTCCGCTTCACACGTAGGCTGCGTCACCGTTCCCTCATTCCAAACATGGCCAAGCGCAGGCAGTACCTCGATTTCCTCCTCATGCCCGCATTCCTCACACTTTCTGGCTATATATCCGTCTTCCGTGCAAGTCGGCTCATCGCGCGTTTCCGCATATGTATGATTGTCAGGATCCAACTTGTTGTCTACGATAAATCCGGCACCGCACCCGCCGTCTTTCACACAGATCTTTACGGTCTTGCCCGGCGTCGTGCAGGTAGACTCTGTTATCTCGATTTCATAGAACTCGTGTTCACAGTCGTTTCCGACCGTCGGTAGTTCGATCACGTCGCTCGTTCCGTCTGTGTACGCAATGACCAGCTTTCCGTCCTCATTTACGGTAACAGAGACGATTCCTCTTCCAGGCTCTCCCTGTTCGCCCTTCTCACCCTGCGGGCCTTGTATACCCTGTTCGCCCTTCTCGCCTTGTTCACCTTTGTCGCCCTGCGGGCCTTGTATGCCCTGTTCGCCCTTCTCGCCGACCACTTTACCCAGGTTCACACTGCTTCCATCCGTATAGGTAACAACCAGTTCCCCATCCGCATTGATCTCTGCGGAAAGAATCCCTTTACCGTCCTCACCGGCCTGTCCGACAGCACCATCCTGTCCGTTTGCGCCGACCACCTTTCCAAGTGTTTCACTCGTTCCGTCAGAATAGGTAACAACAAGCTCGCCTTGTTCGTTGATCGCCGTCG
>CATYEP010000137.1 GCA_958405585.1 uncultured Eubacteriales bacterium | reverse complement strand
CAAAACGTCGCTTAGCAACGACAAAAATATAATCCAAACAAAAAACTGTTCCTGTCGACGAAAACGACAAGAACAGTTTTAAATACAAACCAATTTATATTTTATTGTGCGGTCATTCTTTTCCTGAGCGGCGCAATTTCACAACTTTTCCGCCCGTCAAGGCAATCATTTTAACCGCAGGAAGTGAAAAATCAACAGCTTCAACCGTCAGCGATTTATCTAACACACCGCGTGCAAGCACCTTACACGACGCCGCCTTTTTATCGATCAGACCTTTTTCTTTCAGAGTCTGCAAATTGACGCATTCGCCTTCATGATAATTCGCCGAAATCGTATCCAGATTGATCACGGCACGACGTCCAGTCGCCGCACGGTCTTCCCTGAATTCCGCCAGCGCAATAATTTGCTGCGCCGTTGCATCACTGATAGCCGTATCAGCCTCACTCACGCTTACCTTATCCGTAACAGTATAAGCAGACAGTTTTTCAACCGTAGCGCCTTCTGCAATCATTTCATCCAATTGCTCTTCCGTCACAGTTTCACCCGTTTCGCGCTTCGCATAAACCTTGATGAGTTTTTTCTTGATCAGTTCTTCTCGCGTTTCATAAGGAATAACTTTTGTATCATCCACACGCTTAAAATCCAATTCAAATTCTTCCGCCGCCCGATCAAGCAATTCACACGCATATTTAAAACTGCGGCTGCCGGTAATCTTAAAGCGCACAGGAACATTGGCATACCTCTTTTTTTCTGAAACGTCGCGGAAATTATACTTTTCATCCACTTGAGAAGGCGTCAGAGCCAAGTACAAAATTAAACTTTTCGTGTTGGCATTGACCTTGGCAAACTGTCTGCGCCCGACATTATAACTGTCGTAATTCCAGCTGACACGTTCCTTAACTCCGACACAGGATAAAAGTTCATTGCGCAATGCATTGTAATAATCTTTCATTTCAGAATCTGCCTGAATCAAACGAGCCGAAAAACTGCGACGATACTGGACAAAAACCTTGCTTCCCGTCACGGTCGTCACAACAGCGCCTTCGATCTCATCACCTTCCCCGGATTCGTCATCCTCCGGCTCCTCTTCGGCAGCTTCTTCAACGGAGACCTGCGCCGCAGATTCTCCTTCAATCGAATCCGTAGTCTCAACCAAAGGAGTCTCTTGCAGTGCTTCTTCATGCTTGCTTTCTTCTTCAGCTGCATCGAATGTTTCCATCTTCTCAGCCGACAGAACCGTTCTGTTTGCTTCCTCAGCTTCCGTCCCTAAATCCTTATCATCCTCAATCGGGATCCATTTAGCGTACAGAGCCGCGCCGCGCATCGGCATACGAAAAACTTTCTCCGCTTTACGCGTAAATCCTTCATCTTCATACCAACCGTCAAATATGTAGCCGTCCCGATGATCCGGCTCATGAAGTTCTACGATTCGGTGTCCGGGATAAGATTTTTTAAAAATTTTCCCTTCCCCGAGATGCAACGTCAATTTGAAACGAAGAGACAGCAAAATAATGAATACGATGATCGCTATCAGCGCAACGGCTGCCAACGCGCAAAATATCAAAAACTGAGGCGAATCCAAACTATTTTTTATAGCCTCAAAAAATGATGCTGCCTGCAATGAATGAATGTCTATTTTCATTTTCTGAA
Organism: uncultured Eubacteriales bacterium; assembly: GCA_958405585.1. Taxonomy (GTDB): domain Bacteria; phylum Bacillota; class Clostridia; order Christensenellales; family Borkfalkiaceae; genus Borkfalkia. Next base: position 3,723 of record CATYEP010000137.1, on the reverse strand, counting down.
ACCTCCCTTTCATTAATTCGTACAGATATTATATCACGAAACAAATGGATTGGCAAGGTTTTTGCGCAAATTTTAATATACGTACATATGTTTTCGCGTCGAATCCAAATTATTCGACATATAAGCGAGCTCTGTATGTTAAATTTTATCAGCCGACTGAATGCTTTAAAACAGCATACAGATCTTCCTCCGTAAAATATGCCTGACAATTTTTGATATTCTTATTGAGAGATGCACGATGCGCATAGTCGCGTAAAATCGTATCATCATACTTTTCTCTTTCGCCAAGCAGCGCGCCGACCGCGCGGCCAAAGGCATCCGCATCCATACCTAATGCGGCATAGATCTCCCTTGTCCGTTCCGGCTTCTTCTTAAGACAAAGCTTCAAAAATTCCGGCAAAAGCAAACCGTTCGCCCTGCCGTGCGGCACATCATGAAAATAGGTCAGTGAATATCCCATTCCGTGCACTGGGCTCGTACCTGTATTCGCGATCACCATTCCCGCAAGCGTCGCTCCGTACAAAAGATTTTGGCGTGACTGCAACGTATATTTGCCGTTGCGCAACGCTTCATATTCCGAAAAAATAATACGCAGGCTTTCTCTCGCAAACACATCCGACAGTGCTCCCGCCCGTACGGACAACATCCCCTCTACTGCATGCGATATTGCATCCAGAGCCGTATTCACCGTGGTGTGCTGCGGCAATTCAAGCATATATTTTCCGTCTAAAAACGCTATGCGAGGAAAAAGCGACGGTGCGGCAATGCTTGTTTTCGTTTGCTTCTCATCATTTGTTATGATCGAGTAAGGCGTGACCTCGCTTCCTGTCCCTGCCGTTGTCGGAACATGGATCATCGGCAACACATCTTCCGTAATTTTATGCGCAAATATACCTTCTTTCACTTCCTGTCGGGCAAGCATAGCAATCGCCTTGGCGGCATCCATCGGAGAACCGCCGCCGATGGCGACAATAAAATCGGCACCGATCCTACGAGCGAGCTCCGCGCCCTCCTCTACACTCTTTACAGTCGGATTATTCGGTACAGAATCATAGACGACATATTTCTGACCGTTTTGATTCAAAGCAAAAACGGCATCCTCCAATGCCCCGTTTTTTGCAGAACTTTGCCCTGTCACGATGAGCGCCTGCCCGCCAAACGGTTTCATTATTTCACCGTACTTGCGGACACAATTTTCTTTGCTCACAATACGAACCGGCACAAAATACTGAAAATCCATATTCATAGCTTTCTTCCTCTTTCTTCTGATATCTTTATAGTTTATCCATTCCTGACGGAATCACTCAAAAGCAATCCTTACTTTTTGGTATTACCGCCAATCTTCACGTTCTGACATAGGCTTACAACATACACAAGGTGAATACCTTTGCCAAACTTTATCTTTGTTAATATCAGGCATTAAAAATTCTCTTAAACAACGATTGCCCGCGCCGCATAGCAAACGTATCCCGTCTTGGCCGACTGTTCGGAAATTCGTTTGCCGCGCGAGCAGATTTCCGCCCGCAAAGAACCAGCCGCGATTGCAAACTCATTTACAATCGCGGCTGGTATTCATTATTGACAGCGATCAAGGCGTCGAATGACTTTCATGCCCCGGCAGCAACCTGGCATATCCGCCGTTTCCGCGATGCACAGATTTGGAAACGCGGGAAAGCGTCGCCGAAGATATCCCGGTCAGTTCAATAATCTCGGCATACGTTTTCCCTTCCGTAATCAATTTTGCCGCCGCGGCTCGCTGAGCCATCTGTTCAATTTCCTGGTATGTGCAAAGATCCGCAAATAAATCAGCACAATCTTCCATCGTTTTGCAATTCAACACCGTACGAAACAAAACATCCGTCATTGACTTGTTTTCTTTCATTTTTTCGCCTCAAAAATTCTCTTCCAAAGATTTGCGCAAAAAAGCACGCGTTTTTTCGCTCTTCGGATTCTCAAAAACCTCTGTCGGAGTACCCTGCTCTTCAATAACGCCGTCCGCCATAAAAATCACATGGTCTGCTACGTTTTTGGCAAACTCCATTTCATGCGTGACTACGATCATCGTGCTTTCCGAAGATTTCAGCCCCTTAATCACTTTCAGAACTTCGCCCGTAAGTTCCGGATCCAACGCGCTTGTAGGTTCGTCAAAACAAAGAATATCCGGACTTAATGCCAGTGCTCTGGCTATTGCAACTCTCTGCTGCTGTCCTCCGGACAATTCAAAAGGATACGAATTTCGCTTTTCCGAAAGCCCTACGCGAGACAGAAGATCCTCTGCCTTCGCTTCGATCTCACTCTTCCGACTCTCTTTCATCTGCGCCAGAATCTGTTTCTGCGTATCCCGCATCTTTGCACGCTCTTCCTTCGCTGCCGTTTTCAGTTCGATTTTAAGGCTCTTCTTTTTCTTCTTGTATTCCTGTTTAGCCAGCAGCATCTGCGCCAGCGTAATATTTTTAAACACCGTGTACTGCGGGAACAAGTTGAACTGCTGGAATACCAATCCGAAATGCAATCTTTTTTCCCGTATCTGAGAATCCGAATGACTTTTTGCTTCTTCCGCATCAAATAACGTTTCGCCGTTCAGACGCAAAGCTCCCGTGTCGGGAATCTCCAAAAAATTCAGGCATCGGAGCAGAGTCGTCTTTCCCCCGCCGGATGAACCGATGATCGCAAGCACCTGTCCTTTTTCCAGTGTAAAAGAAATCCCCTTCAAAACTTCCGTTTCACCGAATTTCTTTGTATAATTTTCAATTTCAAGAAATGCCATATATCCTATACCTTGAAATAATTGAGTTTCTTTTCGATATAACCAAACACCAGCGTCAGCATTCCAACAAATATGAGATAATACACAGCCGTATAAAACAAAGGCCAAATTAACCCGTCTGCGGCATAATCATAGGCAATCTTCAATATTTCTTCCACAATAATTATACGAGCTAACGAAGTATCTTTTACCAATGTAATAATTTCATTCGACATCGGAGGAATAATCCTTTTTATAACCTGCAAAAGCACTACTTTGCAAAAAATCTGCGCTTTTGTCATTCCCAACACCTGTCCAGCTTCATATTGTCCCTTGGAAATACTTTGGATACCGCCCCGATAAATTTCTGAAAAATAACAGGAGTAATTAATTACAAATGCTACAATGACAGCCACAATTCTTTCTAAAAAACCCCACCCAAACAATAACGCAGGGCCAAAATATACCACGATCATTTGTAACATCAGCGGCGTACCGCGAATAATCCAAACAAAAACTTTTATCAGATATTGCAACGGTTTAAAGCGGGACATAGCCCCGAATGCAAGTACTAACCCCAACGGCAACGAACATAACAAGGTCGCAAAAAATATCTCACATGTAACCCCAAACCCTTTCAACAGGTCAATTGTTACTTCCCAAAAAAAACTCATAACGTTATCCCATACTTCGTTTTTAATTGCGCGATCGTACCGTCTTCCGCATATTTTTTTAACAATTCATTGACAGCAGAACACATTTCAGTGTTATCTTTTTTAAAACCTACAGCAAAATATTCCGGATCGAAACCTACATCCACATAAGTAAGATCCTGATAATTCCCTGTTCCGCATAAGGTTTGCGCCATTGTCTTATCAACAACAGCTATATCACATGAACCAGATTTAACCTCTAAAAATGTATCCAACTGCTTCGTGGCAGAAAATAATTTACTTTCATCCAAATTCAGCTTCTCC
>CATYEP010000136.1 GCA_958405585.1 uncultured Eubacteriales bacterium | reverse complement strand
ATTGAGGTTTATTTATGATTGTTTAATTATATTAATAAGAACGGGTGACTGTTTTTGCATAAAGGCGGTAAGAAATTGCATAGAATACAGCATGGATTTATCACAGTTGCAGATCGGACAGATCGCCGAGATTGAAAAGGTAGAAGCGGCGCCGGCGTTGCAGGCGCGTTTGCAGGCGTTGAATGTGTCGCCCGGAAAAAGGGTGCGGGCATTGCGGATCGCCCCGTTTGGGGGCGGGATCATGCTGGATGCGGAAGGGGTAAGGCTTGCGCTTCGGATGTCGTTGGCAAAAAAAATTCAGATCGGATTGCGGGAGATGGAAAATTGAAAATTGTTCTGGCTGGAAATCCGAATTGCGGAAAATCGACGTTATTTAATGCGCTTACGGGTGCGCATGCAAAGACAGGAAACTGGCATGGGGTAACGGTCGGTGAGAATACGCGGACGGCCGATCTGTGCGGCAGAAAAGCGGAAATAACCGACCTTCCCGGAATTTATACGCTGAATGCATACAGTATGGAAGAAAAGCTGTCGCAGAAAGTTCTGAGCGAGGGTGCTTTTGATGCGGCTGTCTGTGTGGCGGACGCCTTGACGCTGCCCCGATTGCTCGGGCTTGTAAAAGACCTTTTGGAGCGGAATGTTCGGGCGGTGCTTGTGGTTACGATGAGCGATCTTTTGAAAAAGCGGGGCGGAAAACTGAACGGTACGGCGCTTTCGGAGCGGCTGGGGATCCCGGTACTATGCATTGATGCGCATCGTAGGGCGGATATACGGAAACTGAAAGAATTTTTATCGTCGATGCCGAATTCTTCCCGAAGCGTGGACAGATACGGCAAACTTTCGGATCCGGGGAAAGTATTGGACGGGATCTATGACGAAGGAAACAGAGAGGAGAGCAGGGCGGAGCGGTTGATGTACAACCCGTATTTTGCATTGCCGTTTTTCTTTTTTCTGCTTTTGAGCGTATTTTTTCTTGCGTTTGCGCCGTATATGCCGGGAACGCTTTTAAAAGACTGGTTGGAGACACTGCTTGCTGACAAATTGGGCGGAACACTTTCCGCGATGGCTGAAAATGCAGGGGCAGTGATCGCGGCGGATTTTCTGCGGGCATTGTTTTCGGGAGTGGGAATGCTTCTTTCGTTTTTGCCGCAGATCGCGATCCTGTATCTTGCGCTGTTTCTGATGGAAGAGAGCGGGTATCTTTCCGCGCTTGCCTTTATGACGGACGGCTTGTTTCGTCGGGTGGGGCTTACGGGCAGGGCAGCATTTTCCGTTCTGATGGGATTCGGGTGTACGGCGGCAGCGGTGCTGACGACGCGCGGCCTGGAGAACAGGAAGCTGCAGACGCGCGTGATCTGTATTTTGGGATACATATCCTGCAGTGCGAAGATGCCTGTTTATCTGGCGATTGCATCCTGTTTTTTTGAAAATGCTTTTTTGTCGGTGACGGCGATTTATTTTGCGGGAGTTGTGCTTGCGTTTGGTGCGGCGCTTGTACTGAAAGGGAAGGAAGAGGAGACATTTGTTCTGGAAATAGCGCATATTCAGCGTCCGGATATTTCGGCTGCGGCAAAATCGTTGCTATTTTCATTGAAACAGTTTATAATAAAAATTGTTACGGCGGTCACGGCTTTTTTGATCGTTATGTGGTTTTTGCTTTCGTTTGCTCCGACGTTTGAATATGTCGGGCAGGGAAGTGAAGAGAGTATGCTGGTTTATTTGTGCCGTGGTTTACGTTTTTTATTTTATCCGATGGGCATCACGCAGTGGCAGGTCGCATTGGCGGCGTGTTCGGGATTGGTTGCGAAGGAAAGCGTAGCCGGCATGCTGGCGATGTTTTACGGTACGGATCTGACGGCGGCGATGAGTTCGGCGAGTGCGATGGCGTTTGTACTGTTTATTATGACCTGTTCCCCCTGTGTTTCGGCAATCGCTGCGACGGCTCGGGAGTTGGGCATTCGCCGTGCATTGCTGATTGCAGGCGGGCAGACGGGGATTGCGTTTTTGCTTTCCTATCTGTTGTATGGTATGCTTGCAGGCGGGGCGGTTGCGGCGACTGTTCTGGCGATCGGGATTCCCGTCGCGGGACTTGTTTATTTTCTTTTGAGGCGGGTTGGAACATATGCAAAAATTTATCGTGCAAAAGGCACAAAAGCTCAGAGATTTTACCGATGAAACGTATGCGCAGGGATCGTTTGCCTTTTTACGTCTTTTGCGGTCGAAAGATATCCGCGTGAACGGCGTAAAGATCGGAGAAAACATTGCGGTGCATCCGGGGGATGAAGTTGTCTATTATACAACGGAAAAAGAGGAGTCGCGCGCTTGCTTTTCGGAAATCTACAGAGATGATAATATTTTGGTGGCAGATAAATTTTCGGGCGTGAATTCGGAAGCATTGTTTCGCATTGTGCAGCAGAGGTATGGCGCACGGTTTATTCACAGGCTGGACAGGAATACTTGCGGCGTAATGGTGTTTGCCCTGAGCAAAGAAGCGGAGAAAGAACTTCTTGCCGCATTTCGGGAGCGCCGTGCGGAGAAATTGTATGAAACGCTGTGTTTTCATCCGTTCAAGGTGCAGCAGGGAACGTTTACGGCGTATCTTGTGAAAGACGAGAAAAACGCGCGCGTTAAAATTTTTGAAAAGCCGTATCCTTCCGCTGAAAAAATTATCACGCAGTATTCCGTACGCAAGACAATCGGGGAATATTCTCTCGTGGATGTTTGCCTGCACAGCGGAAAAACCCATCAGATCCGCGCTCATCTTGCTTTTTTGGGAAATCCTGTTGTGGGCGATGAAAAATACGGGGACGAAATTCTAAATAAAAAATATCGCGTCAAACGCCATATCCTTGTGGCAAAATCCATTGCGTTTGAGGGGCTTTCAGCATTGTCTTATCTGAACGGGGAAAAGTTTGTTTCTTCGTTCTGCGCAGAAATGCCGGCTCAGTCTTAGCTTTTTATTCTGAATTATCGGTTCTTTTCGGCTTATTTTAAATATAAGGAAATTGACCTTTATAAATAAGTAAATCGGCATTTCAAAAACCGCTACAATTTTGTAGCGGTTTTTATGATTGTATACACTTGACTTTTTACGGTAAACATATTAATATATGAACATAAATTAATATGTAAACTATAATTAACGGAGTGAGATATGGAAAATTCTATGAATTATGATGGAGCGGAGGAATTGAGTGAGCACAGCGTACTGGCCGGGCGGGCGCGGAAGAACATGCCTGCGGAAGAAACTCTTGTGCAGATGTGTACGGCATTCAAGGCAATCGGAGAGCCGTCGCGGATGAAGATATTATTGGCGCTGATGGAAGGGGAGATGTGTGTATATCACATAGCGGAGGCCGTGGAGGGAAATCAGAGCAATGTTTCGCACCAACTGCGGATACTGAAGGATGCGCGGATCATCCGATCGCGAAGGGAAGGCAAGAATATTTTGTATTCGATAGCGGATGAACACATAGCGAGTATCGTATTGATGAGTAAAGCGCACGTACATTGCGGGGAATAAGGAAAATGGTCAGGAAAATACGGATTGAAGGGTTGGACTGTGCGACCTGTGCAGGAGAATTGGAACGTCGGCTGAACGGGCTTGAGGGTGTAAAGGCATCCGTTCATTTTGTGAATCAGACGATACGGTTAGAGTGCAGTTCGCAGGAAACGTATCAGAAAGCAGCCGCTGTGATCAACAGTTTTGAAGAAGTCAGGATAGCGGAAAAAGAGAGTAAGCGTGAAAGCATATGGGAAGCGCATGCGGCGGAATTGGTGCAAGTCATTTTATCGGCGCTATTTCTGGTTGCGGGAATCGTTACCGAAAAAGTCGGGGCAGGAAATGCCGCGCTGATTGCAGGTTATGTTTTATATGGGCTTGCGTATCTGATTGTCGGTTGGAAGATTCTGTGGGCGACGGTGAAAAACATAGCGCACGGCAGGATTTTTGATGAGAATTTTCTGATGACGTTGGCAAGTATCGGAGCGATCGTGCTGGGGCAGTATGCGGAAGCGGCGGAAGTAATGGTTTTGTATTCGCTTGGAGAGCTTTTGCAGTCGATCGCAGTCGGCGCATCGCGCAAGTCGATTGCGTCTTTGATGGATCTGAAGACGGAAACGGCGTGTGTGCTTACGGAAGACGGGGAGAAACTGATTCCGCCGGAAGAGATACGACGGGGCGATCTTCTGCTGGTTAAGGCAGGAGAAAAACTTGCGACCGACGGAGTGATCGCAGAAGGCGTTACGACGCTGGACACGAGATCGCTGAGCGGAGAGCCGATGCCGCGCGATGCAGGGGTCGGTGATTTTGTGCTGGGCGGATCGATCAATGTCGGCGGCGTAATCAAAGTGCGGGCGGAAAAAGATTATTCGGAAAGTACAGTTGCAAAGATCTTGGATCTGGTGGAAAATTCTTCCGCAAAAAAAGCAAAGAGTGAGAAGTTTATCACGAAATTTGCGGGGATTTATACGCCGGTCGTCTGTCTGGCGGCAATTTTGCTGGCGTTTGCGGTGCCTGCATTTACGGGAAATTATGTGGCAAATCTGGGTGATTGGGTCAATAGGGCGCTCGTGTTTTTGGTGATCTCCTGCCCGTGCGCATTGGTTATATCGGTGCCGTTGTCTTATTTCAGCGGAATCGGCTTTGCGGCGAAACACGGGATTCTTGTTAAGGGTTCGACAGGATTGGATGCTTTGGCGGATACGAAGATCGCTGCATTCGATAAAACGGGTACGCTTACATACGGCAACTTCAGGATCGGGGAGGTACAAGCGGAAGATGAAAGGCTGCTTGAGATACTGGCAGCGGCTGAGAAAGGTTCGTCGCACCCGATTGCGGAAGCCTTTTCCGATATCAGGACTCGATATAAAGCGGAGAATATCACCGAACATGCGGGGCTTGGAATTGCCTGCACGATCGAAGGCAAAGAAATCTGGGTCGGTAACGAAAAATGGATGAACGTACATGCGATTTCCGTACAAAAACCTGCAGCAGGAGCGACATATGTGTACTGCGCGGAGGAAAGCAAATACCTGGGTTGTGTCACGATTGAAGACCAGATCAAAGAAAACGTAAAGCAGGCGGTTTCCGAATTGCGGAAGCAAGGAATCGAAGAGTGTTACATGCTTACGGGTGACAATGCGGCGCGAGCGCAGAGTGTTGCGTCGCAAATCGGGTTGAACGGCGTGTATGCGGAACTTTTGCCGGAGGATAAACTGAACGTAGCGAGAGAGCTGAAAGCAAAAGGGAAACTTATGTATGCGGGGGACGGGATCAACGATGCGCCCGTATTAATGGAATCGGATGTCGGTATCTCGATGGGCGGAGTCGGAAGCGATGCGGCGATTGAGGCGTCGGAAGTCGTATTGATGCGGGATGATTTGTCTTTACTGCCTTTGGCGAAAAAGATCGCGCGCAGAA
>CATYEP010000135.1 GCA_958405585.1 uncultured Eubacteriales bacterium | reverse complement strand
AGAAATATGTAATTTTCCATGCTGTAATGGCGATTCAGATGATCGGCGGCTATGTTGGTAACAATCGCCACATGCGGACGGATGCTCGACAATGTTTCCAGCTGAAAACTGGAAACTTCCATCACGGCAATGTCGCCATAATCCAGTTCGTCTACGCACGCCGTTAACGGTAGACCGATATTTCCGCACGCCACACTCTTTTCTCCCGCCGCGCGGAAAATTTCGTCCAACATCGTAACCGTGGTCGTTTTTCCGTTTGTTCCCGTCACGGCAAAAAGCGCCGCCCGCAGATACAGGCACCCCAGTTCCGATTCACCGATGATCCGCTTCCCCGCCTTGCGGAATGCTACAGGCAAGGCATGATCGATCGGAATCCCCGGACTGAGCACCAACACATCGCATTCTTTTATAAGTGCTGCTATTTCTCCCTCCTGTACCGTCATGGCGCCTTTCTGCATAAATTCCGCCATGGTCTTTTGCACCGTTCCTTCGGCAACGTCGTCGTACATATACACCTGCGCGCCGCGCTTTAATAAAAATGACACTGCCGCCGCTCCGCTCTTCGACATACCCGCTACCAGAAATTTCTGATTCTTGAAATACATTTTCCGACCTCCGCTCGGATCTATCGGACGAAAATTAAACAGATCAATCCCGCCGCCGCCGTAATCAGCGAATATACATACGCGATCCTGCTTTCCGAATATCCCTTCTTCTGAAAATGATGGTGCAGCGGCGCCATCAAGAACAGGCGCTTTTTCGTCCGTTTATAGTATATTACCTGAAGGATCACGGATATGCCCGAACAGACAAACATTATCCCGATGATCGCCACATACAGAAGATTTCCCGTAAATGCGGCGATCGCCGCCGCAAACCCGCCAAGACTCAGCGAACCCGTATCTCCCATAAATACCGCCGCCCGATACGTGTTGAAAAGAAGATATCCCGCCAGTGCTCCGCAAAGCATCAGACTCAGCCGCCCCAGCGCTTGTCCTCCGCCCGTCAGAAAAATAAGAGCAGCGAATGCCGCAAAATACCAGAACCCCACCGACGCCGCCAGCCCGTCCAATCCGTCCGTAAGGTTCACACAATTCACCGCCGCTATAAATACAAAAGCTACGCAAGGCAACATCCATATCCCGATATCAAAAGAAAGCCCCGTAAACGGAATATTCAATACAGTTAGCTCGTTCAGCACACAATAGATCCCCGCAAACAGGGCGATCGCGATCTGAAAAACAATTTTCTGCCATGCGCGAAGCCCGAGATTCCTGTGAAAATGGAATTTCAGAAAATCATCCAGAAAACCCACCGCCATACAGGCTCCGCCGAACGTCACAGCAACCATGTTATGCCTGTCCGCATACAGCCCGAAAAAAAGAGTGCACAGAGCAACCGCCGCCACAAAGGAAAGCCCGCCCATCGTCGGCGTGCCCATCTTACCTTTGTGCTCCTCCACATATCCCAGGATGTATTGTCTGGCTCCACGCCTTTTCAACACGGGTATGAGCACGGCGCAAAGCACCGCGCTCAATAAACCCGATACAAGTACCATCAGAATTTCAGCTCTCATTGTTTCCTTTCTCCGACGCCAACCGCTCCGACAACATCTGCTTCACTGCCGATACGTCGTTGTATATGTGACGCACTCCCATGATCTCCTGATAATTTTCCCCGCCCTTTCCGGCAATCAGCAGAACATCGCCCGCTTTCAGCATATCCAACGCATAACCGATCCCGCATTCCCTGTCAACCACGATCACATATTCATCCGAAACGCGCCGCACTCCTTCTTCGATCTGCAAAATAATGTCAAACGGATCTTCATAACGCGGATTGTCCGACGTCAGAACACAAAAATCCGCAATTTTTGCCGCCGTTTCCCCCATGATCGGACGTTTCAGCGCATCCCTGTTTCCTCCGCACCCGAATACGCAGATCAGTCTGCCACTACAGTGCTTCCGCAGTGCCGTCAGCGATTTTTCCAGTCCGTCCGGAGTATGCGCAAAGTCCACAAAAATATCCGCTCCGCGATACCGCGCAATATGTTCCAGTCTCCCGCTCACGCGCGGCAATCCCGAAAGCCCTGCCGCGATCAGCGGCACGGATACCCCCAGAATTTTTGCGCACGCCGCCGCTGCCATTGCATTGTAAACATTATACAAGCCCGCCATATGCAGTCGGATATCGTACAGCTCGTCAAAAAGATTGATCACAAATACACTTCCGTCTATATCTTCCCGAATGTCCACCGCAAAGACGTCCGAAGGATTTTCCAGTCCGTAACTGTATGCCTTTTCACAGAAATTCCCGATCTTCCGCCCCTCTTCATCGTCGTAATTCAGCACCGCAAATTTACACCTGCCCGGCTGAAACAGCTTCTCTTTTGCCGCCGCGTACGCGCCCATCGTCTTGAAAAAATCCAGATGATCTTCGGTAAAATTCGTGAAGATCGCCGCTTCAAATTTGATCCCGTCCGTCTTGCCGAAATACAATGCGTGCGCCGAAACTTCCATCACCGCATACTCGATCCCCGATTCCACCATATCCGCAAAGATCTTATACAAAAATACGGGATCGGGCGTTGTCAGCTCCGGCGAGATCTCCTTATTCGCATAGCGGATCCCCAATGTGCCGATATTTCCGCATTTATACCCCGCAGCCGTCAGTACCGACACGAGCATATGCGCCGTGGTTGTCTTTCCGTTCGTTCCCGTGATCCCGATGACCTTCAGCTTCTCTTCGGGATGCCCGTAAAAGGCGGCGGCTATCTCCCCCGCCGCACTTCTCCCGTCTTTGACGATCACCTGCGGCACAGGAAAATCCAATTCCCGTTCCACGACCAATGCGATCGCCCCCGAAGCCAATGCCTCCGCCGCATAATCGTGCCCGTCATGCTCGCCTCCCGCAAAACATACAAACAAATCCCCGCTCATGACATGTTTGCTGTCCGTACAAACGCCAGTGATCTCCTTCTCCGCAAAGCGGACGCATCTTTCGCTGTGTACCTTCCGCAATAATTCTCCGAGTAACAAAATTCTGCTCCTTATGTTTGATACGGGGCTATGTTTTTTAATTCGATGATGCCCCTGAAAATTTCCGCCGCCGCAGGCGCCGCCACTGCGCTCCCGTAATACGCCCCCTGCGGTTCATCCACGATCACCAATGCAAGATACTGCGGATCGTTCGCCGGGAAAAATCCCAGAAAAGACGATACATACTTCCCCTGCGCGATCGCTCCGTTTTCAAATTTCTGCGCTGTTCCCGTCTTGCCGCCAACCCTGTACCCCTCGATATACGCTTTGCTGCCGCTTCCGTTCGCAACAACACCTTCCAACAACGAAGCCATAATTTCAGAAGCCTCTTCGCTGATCGTACGGTTTTTCAGTACAGGCTCGATCGTCTCTTGGATCTTTCCGTCCGATGAATATATTTCTTTCACCAGCCGCGGCTGATAATAATACCCGCCGTTCACGGCCGCCGCCCCCGCACAGGCAAGCTGCAATGCAGTCACAGCTACCGTCTGTCCGAAGCCGATGCGCGCGAGATCACAATCCCGCACCGCGCTCTCCGTTACCAGCATCCCCTGCGCTTCCCCCGAAAAATCGATCCCCGTCGGCTTTCCGAAATTGAAAAGTTCCAGATAATCGTAAAATGTTTCCGTTCCCAACGATAGCGCTATGTCCGTAAAACAAGGGTTGCAGCTGTTGTTCAGTGCCTCCGCCAAAGTCTGGTTGCTATGTTTCCCGTTCGCATGCGTACTCCAACATTTGATCGTCGTTCCGTCTACCGTACGTGTCCGCGAACTGTTGAAATGATACTGCAAAGAAAATGCCGCAGGATTCCCCTGCAGGTATTCTTCAATATTCGCCGCTGCCGTCACGATCTTGAACGTCGACCCCGGTTCGTAAATATCCGAGATCAGATTGTTTCGCGAAAGCTCGTTCAAAAGTTCGGGATCGTCGCGCGGTATGTCATTGAGATCATACGACGGACTCTCCGCCATCGCCAGAATATCAAATGTGTCCGGATCAAGTACCACGATCTGCGCATTCACGGGCGAATATTGTTCATACAATTTTTGCGCCGCCGCTTCCGCAAGCTGCTGGATACCGTAATCGATCGTCAGCCGAAGATTCAATCCGTCCGCCGCCGGATAATAGACCGCCGTGCCGTCCACTTCCGCCCCGACCAGATCCGCCGGATAAGCGATCTCCCCGTTCACTCCCGCAAGATATTTGTCGTAGTATTTTTCCAATCCCGTCAGCCCGCTCCCGTCCGATGAAGTAAATCCAAGCACACGGGAAAGCGTCGTTCCGAACGGATAGATCCGTGAGTTGTCCCGCGCATAATATACTCCCGGCAGATCAAATTCTTCCAACTGCGCCGTCTTCACCTTCTCCACGCGCCGCACGATTGTGATCTCCGATACCTTTTTTTCCGTCAGCTTTTCATACAATTCTTTCTCGTCCAACGAAAAAATCGATGCAAGCGTTTTTGAAGTGTATTCCTTGTCTTTGACTGCGTTTGGACGGACAAACACCGAATAAGATGCATCGTTTTCAACCAAAACGACTCCGTTCGTATCCGTTATTTCTCCACGCGCCGCGACCACTGGGATCTCGCGCGTCCATTGCCCGATCGCCTTCGCCCGCAGTTTTTCCCCTTCCACGACCTGCACGTAAAAAAATCTGCCGAAAATTGCCAAAAAAAGAAAGGCCATTGCCAGCATTGCGGCAAATAACCTCTTTCGTAAAAGCGTTGCGGACACCGCGCCCGCCGTATGTTTTGTCTTTCCGATCTCTCTTTTCCTTCCTTTCTGACATAAAAAAATCGGTCTGCCCGCAGCCCTAACCAAGGGCCGCCCGCGAGACCGATTTCGTTCGTAAATCTTTCAGTTGTCAGCTGCGTACCATGCCGAGTTCTTCTTCCGCACGGCTGATGATCGATGAATCGCTCGTAAGTTCCGCGATTTCATCTTTCAGCGCCTGCGACTGCGTCATCACGGAATTCAGTTCCGCTTCCCGCGCCGATATGCTCGAATCCAGATTGTTCAGCACGCTCGTATTGATTATGATCAGCGCCAGAACCACCGCCACGACGATCGCGTAAACACACATCAGCAGTTTCCCCTTCGCCGTCATCGAGTAGCCCTTTTTCTCTTCTTTGACAACACGCTGTTCGTCGCGGTAAAGATCGCTGCGATACTGGATCGTCGTCATCGTCGGCGTCAGATCTTCGCTCACTTCCTCTGCATACGAGGCTGTCGGCTGATCATATACAGGCTGATCATATACAGGCGATTCATAGGCAGGTGCTTGCGGTTCCATGACCGCCGCCCGATTGTTGATCGGCGAATCCGCACGGAATATGTCTTCCGTTACCCGCTGATGCGCAAACTGCGGCACCTGCTGCTGTTCCTG
>CATYEP010000134.1 GCA_958405585.1 uncultured Eubacteriales bacterium | reverse complement strand
AATGTGCAATACTTAAAAAAAGACTGTAGGTATTTTTATTAAATTGCTTTGCGTAAAATGCGGAAAAGAATGCGACGAATTTGAAATACGGATTTGCAGCGACTGCGGTGCGTTTCTGTGCAGCGATTGCGGCACTAAAAACGACGGACTTTGCCCCGATTGCTTTGGATGGCTGGATAAGCTCAGCTGACCCCCTTCAAAGAATCACACTTTAATGACGTGTCCTTTTATATAGCATTCAAAGAAATAAACATTCTTCTATAGCAAGCCAAACAACCGATAAAATGCAAAAAAAGCGCAGTGCAAATTAGCACTGCGCTTTTTCATTAACCGAATTAAATTCAGAATGGACTGACAAAATTTATAAAGCGTCAATATCTGCGCGGATACATGAAATCAATTTTCGCTCATAGCGCTGCACACCTTCGATCACACATTCATCCGCTTTCTGTTGAGCCGCACTCAATGCGCGCAACGCAGCAATTTTATCTTTATTCATGTACAACTCGTAGGCAGCGCAGACACGATATGTCTGCAGGCTTTTTTCTCCCTGCAAATACTGTCGGATAGATTCATATCGTTTCCGGGCGGATTCCTGATCCCCTTTCATGCAACATTCGCAAAACAGAATCTCCGCTGAGATGTCGTTGTAATATAAGCGCGGCACATACTCCAAAAGGCCTGCCAGCCTGTCGCTCGCCTTGATCGCCGATTCCACGTCACCGGAATCCAAATAGTACATAAAACGATAACTCGTAAGCACAATAAAATTCAAGTCGTCTTCCGGAAGCTGCGGCAGACCGAAGTACAATGCCTTGTCAATCTCGGCAGGTGTTTTTCCCTGATATAAATAACCTTCGATCGCCAGGATATTCACTGCTGTCAGGTACGAAGGCTCTTTTTTAAGCAAGCCGCGCAACATGCCGCCGTCTGTATCCAGATTATCATCATTGAACGGCAAAACATTGTAAAAAAAGATGTGGAAGGCAAACGGTAATGCCGTCCCGACAAATATATATGCGGCAAACGGAACAATCGGATACAAAAATAATACAACGCAAGCGGCCGCCAGTACTATAAAAGAAAAAATCAATCCGCCGAAAATAGTGAGCAAAAAACGTGAATATAATTTCTCTGCATTCCGGGGAAGCATTTCCGTCGCCCCTGCAAGTGATTCAGGTAAACGACTGAACGTGATCCTCAATTTCCCATCTTTGCGATGTATATTCATAAAACCGATCCGCATAGAATTGAACCGAAATCCGCAACATAAACCAAAAATAACATGTCCAAATTCATGCAAAGCAGTACATATCAAAAGTGATAACAACCCGCCCAATATCAAAAGCAAAGCCAGAAGCACTGCATCCATCGTCTGCCAGAATCGATAGTATCCCAATATTACAACCGTTATCGCCAAAGCAAATGAAAGCAGGATATCGACGATTCTTATACCCTTTTCAATCACACGATTCATTTTGATTCTCCACGCAGTTTTATCATAAGATAGCCTTCCGTATTGTCTGTCTCACTCACACTCACTTTTTCCGCTCGTATTTTTTTCAGGATCTCATAAAGCAACAATGCCCCGCCGCCGAGAATATCCGCGCGTTTTTTGTCCATCCCTTTTAAAAGCAACCGCTCACTCTGCTTCATTGATAAGAGTTTTTCCGCCCAAAACCCGATCCGTTCTGCCGTGAGCGTGCTGTGATGGATCGCCTTCGGATCATAAGGCTCAACGCCGTATTCCAATGCAGCAAGCGAAGTCGCCGTGCCGCCGATCAGCGTCATAGAGCAACACGGCACTGTTCCGTAAACCAAAATTTTCTCATCGATGTACTTTTTAAGCTTTTGCTTGTCCTCTCCGCAGACATCTTTCAGGCGTACAGCTCCCACATCGGCGCTGACTGCATAAATTATTTTTCCGTTTTTACCGATCGTGATCTCGGAACTGGCACCGCCTACGTCAATAATGCCGCCGTCACGTCCTTCCAAAGCACCCAGATACCCGACTTCTGCTTCCTCTTCGCCGCTCAAAATCTCCGGTACAATTCCACAATTTTCATATACCGTATGTATAAAATCCTGACCATTTACCGCACTGCGAACGGCTGCTGTCGCAAAAGCATATATTTTCACCGCACCGAAATCCTGCGCTTTTTTCTGCAGTTCGGAAATTGCGGTGACAGTACGACCCATCGCTTGCGGTAAAAGTTTGGGCGAAAAGCTGATACCTTCTCCCAAACGCGTCGTAAGAACCGTTTTACTTAAAGAACAACCGTCCGCCCACAACAGCAGGCGGACGGAATTGGAGCCAATATCGATTACAGCATATTTCATTTTACGATCTCCGTTTCATTTAAACAATTTACAGAAAAATTTCAGTTACTGCCGAATATTTCATCCCAATCAATATCATCCGGGAATTTCATACCCAGTTCACGTGCAGCGATTTCCAACCAAACTCTGCCCTCGTAAATGCTGATATCGTTTTCCTGTGAATTAATAAGTTGATTGTACTGCTCAATCAGCTGCTGTAATTCTTTATCACGTTTTTTCTGCGCTGAAATAGAGATAAGCTGTCCGACCAAAAAAATTATAAGAAAAACAAACAAGATTACCGCTGCAACCGTTGAAGCGATGACGATTTTTTTGAATTTTTCTTCCTGCATGGTAAAACCGACAGCCGTGATAAAATTCTTTTACAGCTGCTCCTGATTTTATTATACAGCCTTTTCCCGAAAAACGCAAGTATTCTGTGGATACTAATTTTATAGAGCACAAATCCGACAATCATCGACAATGCCATGTAAACGCGAAAATCTGAAATGCGAAAACAAATGCATATCAATAAAAATGCCGCAGCAGACACAATTGCACACAAAATGTCCGTTATGATCCTAATAATTTTGCGGTTAACACAATAATTGACCGCAAAAAACGGCTCACAGACGATTCCAGACAGAATTCCCGCAAGCAAACAAGCAAAAACTTCCCAGATTTGTACCATTTATCCAAAGAGCCTTTTTGAAATCTTTAACTTTTTATCGGCAAAACGTACACCGCTGATTTTTCCGGAAGCACCGAAATTTCCGTTTGATTTGGAAAAATTAATAATCTTCAACCCATCGCCGGTTATGATCGCGCGCCCGCCTCCCGACAACGTCAAAGTGATTTGCTGCGCCGTGAAACCGTCGACACTCTCCACTGCGGTCATTGTTATTTTTTTCTGTTGCTCTATAGTCACATTCTGCGCTGAATTTTCTTCCATAAAAAAATATTCCCTCCGAATATCTGTCGTCGGGAATATTTTATGCCTGGTTTTTCTGTTTTATGCTTTCTTTTCTTTGGCTCTTGCTTTCGCGCGCAATTCACTGTCCAAAATTCTCTTACGAATCCGAAGCGATACGGGCGTAACTTCCAACAACTCGTCGTCGTTCAAAAACTCAAGGCACTCTTCCAAACTCATTTTTTTCGGAGAATTTAAGCGCATTGCGTCATCGCTTCCTGCCGCACGTGTATTGGTCATGTGCTTCTTTTTGCATACGTTGACATTGATATCTTCCGACTTGGGTGAATTACCGACGACCATACCTTCATAAACTTGAGTACCCGGTTCAATAAACAGCACCCCTCGATCCTGTGCGTTAAACAGTCCATACGTCACGGCTTCGCCTGTTTCAAACGCTACCAAAGACCCGGTATCACGCCTTTTCAAATCCCCTTTATATGGCTGATATTCAAAAAAGATGGAGTTCATGACGCCTTCGCCTTTGGTCTGCGTCAAAAATTCGCTTTTGTAGCCAAACAATCCGCGAGCAGGGATCAAAAATTCAAGGCGCATACGTGATCCGACTGCACTCATGTGTACAAGCTCTCCTTTGCGTTCGCCCATGCTCTGAAAGACTGCGCCCGTACCGTCTTCCGGAACGTCTACAATCAGCCGCTCTATCGGTTCATAAAGCTTATCATCAATGGTTTTATACAAAACCTTGGGCGTGCTTACCTGAAATTCATACCCCTCCCTACGCATATTCTCAATGAGAATGGAAAGATGCATTTCACCGCGACCGCTGACTTTGAAGGCCTCCGCAGTATCCGTATCCTCGACCTTTAAAGAAACGTCTTTCAAAAGTTCACGGTACAGGCGTTCACGCAAATGCCGCGATGTAACGAATTTGCCCTCTTTTCCTGCAAAAGGACTGTCGTTAACAGAAAAGGTCATTTCCACGGTAGGCTCACTGATTTTAACAAAAGGAACTGCTTCTACCTTATCGGGAGAACATACCGTATCACCGATATTGATCCCTTCCAAACCGGAAAAGCAAACAATATCTCCCGCTTTCGCGCTGTCTGTCGCAACCCTCGAAAGGCCTTCGATCTGATACAGATTCACAAGCTTACCGTGCTTATTCAAAGAAGGAATATTATGATTGCAGATCACAACTTCCTGATTGGCTTTTACAGTACCGCGTTCAACCCTTCCGATTCCGATTCGTCCCACATAATCATTGTAATCTATAGACGACACAAGTAGTTGCATCGTTGCATTTTCATCAACATTCATCGGCGGAATATGATTCAGAATCGTATCGAAAAGCGGCGTCAGGTCTTTTCCTTCCTTATCTGCATACAAGGATGCCGTACCCGCCCTGCCCGAACAGAACAAAATCGGGCTGTCCAACTGATCATCCGAAGCGTTCAGATCAATCAGCAACTCCAGAATCTCATTCTCGACCTCCGCGATCCTCGCGTCCGGACGGTCTACTTTGTTGACAACAATGATCAGCTTATGATTCAATTCCAACGCTTTCTGCATTACGAAACGCGTCTGCGGCATAGGACCTTCTGCCGCATCTACAAGCAGTAATACTCCGTTTACCATTTTCAACACACGCTCGACTTCTCCGCCGAAATCCGCATGTCCCGGAGTATCGATGATGTTGATTTTTACCCCGTGATAATGAACCGATGTGTTTTTTGCCAGAATCGTTATTCCGCGCTCTCTTTCGATCGCATTGCTGTCCATCACGCGATCTTCTACCACTTGGTTTTCCCTGAATGTTCCGCTTTGTTTCAGCATCTGATCCACGAGCGTCGTCTTGCCGTGGTCTACGTGCGCAATAATTGCCACGTTTCTTAAATCATTCCGAATCAAATTTTTCTTTCTCCTGAATCACAAAATCTTATCCCATATATTCTAATACTTTTTGCATAATTTCGCAAATATTTTGATGTAAAAAATGCCGGCGCAACCATTATTATTGCTTATATACCCACTTTTTTGAAGAAAAATAACGCAATTTTGTCTTTTGTTTGTATCCAAAACAGCATGTTTCTTCGGATTCGCCGATCCTTCTTTGCAGATAATCATAAAGTCATGACTTCCGATCATCTACATGACGGATTTTTTCCGAAAGAAAAAATTGTAATAACAGGAAATCCGGTTAGACAGGAATT
>CATYEP010000133.1 GCA_958405585.1 uncultured Eubacteriales bacterium | reverse complement strand
CTTCCACATTGCCGGTACCGGTTGTCGTGGAGTCCAGCTGCGCGTCATGCATAATGACAATCTGATCGTCTGCCGTAAGATAAATGTCACATTCAATGGCATCCGCACCCGCTTTATAAGCCTCTTGCGCCGCCGCAAGGGTGTTCTGCTTTTCATTGTACATTCCTCTGTGTCCCACAACCATCGGCATACGCAAGAGCGTTCCCTCGGCAAACGCAGAAAGAATATCATAAGCCGTTGCCGGCTCCTGTGTATAAATCCCATCGCAACCGCTCGTCGCCGCACCGTACAATTCCTCGTCCGTTTCCGCTTCACACCAGACTGTAAGCAGCCTTTCCTGTAAATGGCGCACATTTTCTCTCGTTGTCTGCGAAGCGTCCAGCAATACAATTTTTGCGTCGGATGTATTGGTAATATCTCGAATTTGCGATAACGTATATTCATTTTGTGAACGAAAATCCAAAAGTCCCTGCAATGAAACACAGCTTTCGCGCAGTGACGCGAGAATTTTGGGTGAATCGGATGCCAAAATACCGTCTTTTATCTGGAAATCGCCGATAAATTGTACAAGACTTTCCGCCGCGCTCTCTTCGCTGACATAAAAGACGGGAACAGCCGCCTCCGAAATTTCCGAATATGCCTGTGAAAGCGGAGTTCCGTCGGGAAGATTCAGGCTTTCATCCACTCGCAAAACAACATCTGCGGGCGGTTCCTCCCCCGATACAACCCCTTCCGCATAGTCAGTAAGAACGACGGGCGGCAAAGTTATTCCGCAATCTTTACAGTACGCATCAGCAAACGTTCCGCCCGACGCACTTACAGGGATCGCCGACAGACAAGCCATGCCGATCACACCCGAAATTATAACACTTAAAAAATGTTTTTTCATTGTTCAACCCCTTTTTATTGAGGATTCTTATATTCTGATAATTTTTACACCTGTACACATTGACAGGCATGCATGCTTTTAATTTTTACTAAAACGACATGCCTTACATGAAATAAACATTAAATTTCATCTGAGGATTCCGACATTTCTATTTCAGTACGCTCGGCTATTTTTCTGCTTTAAAGCAGATCTTATCGGAACATTCCTGTATCGGAATACTGCGCAGTAAGGACGTCGGACGCCGATTCGCCGCTTCGTTCCGCAGCCAAAAAATCATTGACCGTTATCTCAATTTTTCCGTTTTTCAGTTCCAAAATATCCTTAGCCGTGCGTTCGCCGTCGGAAAGCCATTTTCCCGGTACTTTCAGCAATGCAGTCGTATTCCCGGGAATTTCCGCATACATGCAAATCCTTTCGCCGCAGCGTTCCCAACGCACCGAAATTTTGCCGCGTACGGTTTCCAGCGAACCTTCCGCCCAGTCGATCCCCTGCACAAAACAAGGACTCAATACAATATCCGAAAAAGCATTTCCGCATTCTTCCGTACGAATACCAGCAAGATAGTTACAAAAGAACCCGTCGTACCCTGCAAACATGGGATGATCGTATGAATGCATGTCCGTCTGCGCGTTGCGCTCCCAACGCTCCCAGACCGTGGTAGCCCCCTGTTCCAACATAAATCCCCAGCCAGGATATTCAGGGTTTTTCAAAAGCTTCACCAGCGTTTCCGCATATCCCGCTTCCGCAAGCCTGTAAAACAAATGCCTGTATCCCTGATTGCCGCAAGTCATATGAAAGCCGCGATGCCGTATATCCTCCGCCGCACATTTCGCCCAACCTTCGCAAAGCTCCTTCTCTTCCGAAAATACTGTCATCGCCACAGCACATTCCGTCTGTGATCCGTTTCCGATCCTCCCGCTTTTTTTATCCAGATACTCACGGAAAAAAGCCTCTTTACAAACACTCCTTTCCTTTTCCCATACAGTTACTTCTTGTTCCTTGTGTAAAACTGCGGCAATTTTTTTCGTCAGCTCGATATTCCAGATATAATACGCTCCTGCCATAAAACGCTCGCTTACCATCGCCGAATGCGTACCGTCCGCATCTTTCGCAAACGGAAATGCAGGACACCAGTCGCCGTAAATGCCCCAGCTCATAATGCCGTCTTTTTTATATGCACTCAGAAATCTGTTCCAAGCACAAAATCCCTCATAATTGTCCGAAAGAACCTTCATGTCACCGTAAAAGCAATATGAGATCCATCCCAACAACTGGTAAGCATCCACGGCATCCGCTACGGCAGATCCCACACTGAAAGGAACCGTATCCCCGATCGCCCCTGAAGGCTGTGAAGAATCCGTGATCATATTAACAAAATTCGGAAGAAAAGAACTCAGATCAAAATTGCAGACAGCTTCATAAATACGCGAAGACATATCGTTCAGCCAGCCGAGACGCTCGTCTCGCTGCGGACAATCGGTAAACACCCCGTTGAGATTGTTGCTCTCCGTCAGTACCGCCATCTCATGCAATGCATTGAGCTGTTCGTCCGAACAGCGAAATGTTCCCGCTCGTTCCAACGCAGAGAAACAATGGCGCACCTGCATACCGAGAACTTCCGCCTTTCCTTCATACGTGACCTGCGCATAACGGAATCCGCGGTATGTAAACGCCGGTTCATATTCCTCTTCTTTTTCGCCACTGAGAATATAAACATCTCGGTTTTTCGCCGTACGCAGATTGGATTGCGAGATTTCGCCCTCTTCATTCAGGATCTCCGCATAGCGCAAAATGATCTTTGCACCACGTTCGCCTCGCACGCGGATCTTAAGCCAACCACTCACATTCCGCCCCGCATCCGCTAACAAACCGCTTTCGGTTTTCCAGACAGCCTGCGGTGCGAACGTTTCCATGACCCGCATGGGCGGAACAGGATTGGCACAAAGTCTGCCCTGCGGCGGCTCCACACAGTACGCCGCCACAAATTCCGAGGTGGAAACGGAGTATTTTTCAGAGTATTTTTCTCTGCCGCACCGTGCGTCATACACCTCTCCGCCGTAAATACTGTTTTCACTGACGTTGCCGCGCGTTACATTCCAGACCCGTCCCGCCATGGTAGGGATCACAGAAACCGTTCCGTCGACATATTCCACGCGCAATTCTCCGCATATTTTCTTTGCACCGTAAAAACCGTATCCCGTCTCGATGCATAGCGCATTGTTTCCCTGCCGCACATTCAACGCGTAGGTTCTGTAAAACACACGCTTGCGGTATTCGGAGATCGCACCGTCAAAATACCCGTCCGAGATCAATGCGCCATTCAGATAACACCGGCTGCAACCCAGTGCCGCCAGATACAGGCGTGCCTTGCGTACTTCTTTTTCAATACCGAAATCCAAACGTACGAGTTCGGTGGCGCCGTGATAAGCCATAGGCATGCCGATCCAACACGCATGCGGCATCGGTTTATCCAGGTACGCCGTTTCGAACGTTTCCATTTCCGACTTCACGCCGTTCACTTCCACCATCCAATAATAACAGGTAAAACCGGTAAGAGGTTCACCGCCATAGGCGAGTCCCAGCGTTTCATCCGAAAGTATCTTTCCGCTGTCCCACATATCCGCTTTGCCTTGCATAAGCAAGCATTGATCTGACGCGACAAGGATTCTGTACCAACTCTGAAAGACCGCGTTGTTCCCGCGAATTTTCCAGGAAAACCGCGGGCGCGCCGTATCTATGCCTAAAGGTTTTTTTATTCCCTCCGTTTTTAAATCGTAAATCTGCATACCTTTCTTCATATAGGCGAAGTGCGCGAATATTTGGATTCGCGCACCCCGCATTCACTGATAACGGATCTTATCCGTCAAGCGTTTTTCTTCTTGCGCAGGCAAACGACCGCCGCACCGACCGTCATAAGCCCTGCAGCCAGAATTTCTGTCCCACCGAAACTGGAAGAACATCCTCCCTTCGCTGTATCGCCGACTTTGATCGTCAATGTGCCTGTGATCGATTTTCCGTCTACTGTCAGGCGGAACGTAAGAGTCTGCTCGCCTTCCGTTTCAGGATCGTACCCCGTAACGCGCGCGCTGCTAAGATCCACTTCATCGCCTTTTGCTCCGGAAGTATAAATGATCTGCCCTTTGATACCGAAATCTTCGATCCACTGTCCGATGTCCAGATCGGTGCCGAGAGCGACCTCCACAGGCTTCTCAGACGTAATTTCCATGGATGCAACGCTGTCTTCGACTACGACTGTAAAGGAAACCGTCGAAATTACAGTGCCGTCAAGTTTTTTCAGCACCGCCGTCACTTGCGTCGTCCCCTGTTTAAGCCCTTTGATCAGGCCGTTTACGTTGACAGATGCAATTGTTTCATCCGCAACTTCAAAGAACCATTCACCATCCGTTGCATATTCAGGAACGATCGCTACGTTGGACGCATGCTGTTCACCCAATCCGACCGTGATCGATTCTTCCAACACCTTGCCGGATTCGGGTTCGATCGTCCATGCAAACTTATGCTGTTCGTTATATACGATCTTCACATCGTATTTCAGTTCACCCACTTTGACAAAATCGCCTTCCCCTGTGGGCATGTTGACTTCATCCGTCTCACCAAACCATTTCCAGAAAGTAAGACCTTTTTTCAGAAGAATCGTATCACCTACCTGATAAGTTGCCACTGCTTCCCCGCCGATTTTAGGAGTAAACGTAAGCATATTCGTCAAGAATCCGATATTCTCACAATCAACCGTTGCACCGTCACGCAAATAAGAAATATTGTCCGTGATCGTCTTTGCATCCTCTTGCGAAAGATTGGAAGGATATACGTTTGCCGTGTTCGGGAATGTCTTCTGGAAATAAATGAGGATCAAAGTACCCGACCATGCCCCGTCATCATTGCAGGTAAGGTTATCGGGATACATTTCCGTCATACCCTGAACATCGATATTGACCGTAATTTCGTCTTGTACCGTCTGACCGCGATCCTCTACGGCGCAGGAAATGGTAAGCTGTTGTTTGCCGACTTTTGAAGTATCTAACGTAAACGTTGCCGTTTCAGGACTGAGTTTGATCTCCGAACTATAAAATCCTTCGCCGTAATCGACAACTACCTTGACCTTGCTTACATCGAACGTCCCGTTCTGAGAAACATAGAAAGTACGGTCGTTCGCCAGTTTCAAACCTTGGATCTGCGTATCCGCAACGGTAACTTTAATTGTCTTGACCGTGTCGCCCATCGTCAGCGTTACATTTGCTTCACCAGGAGCCAACGCCACAATGTTTCCGCCTTCCACTTTTACGATATCCGGCTCATCCGAAGACATTTCAGGCGTCGCATATGCGCCTTCGGGAAGGGTTACTTCCTCCTCCGATAACTCAAATCCGGTAGCTTCACCGACATATTCATGCCATGCACTGCCGTCCCAAACATAAGACACTTCGCCCGCAAATTTATAACGCGCGACCCATGTTCCGTCCAGATTGCGGTAAAAACGGAAATTATCGTGCAATGTGAGCACGCCGCCAACCGCAAGTCCTGTCTGCTTCCCCGCGTTAAACCCGCCGACGAAA
>CATYEP010000132.1 GCA_958405585.1 uncultured Eubacteriales bacterium | reverse complement strand
AGGCGCGTCAGGATCTGCCACATACCCGTCTTCGTTGTCGATACTGTCCTTATCCACAAGCACTTTGCCCGCATTCAGATAATACAGGATCGCAAACTGCGACTGCAGTTTACTGCTCACAAGATCGCTCATAACGGATTCAAATGCCTGACCGTAGCCGCTGCTGTCCGACATATAATTGTAACCGTAACTTAAAAAGTACGCCACAAGATCCTGCTTGTAGATCTCATCCGTGGAAAGAATGCTGTCCATCTGCGATTTCGTGCTTTCCTGCAATGTCTCGCCCAATACGGAAAAAGACTTGTCCAATGCAGCTTCGTCTTTGCCGATGTTTACTTCCGCAACCACCTGCTTCATATCCCGCTCAGGATCGGATACCAGAAGATCGCAGCCGGATAACATTCCGAACACGAACACCGCCGACAACAAAGCGCAAATAATTTTTGTGATTTTTTTCTTCATCATTGATTTGCTCCGGGTTCCTTATTTATTAGAGTCGCAATATAGATTATTATACCTTATTTTACTGCGAAATGCAATCGTATTTTTAAGAAATTCATGTGAATTTCATGAAAAATTTATACCTTTTCATGCAGCAGGCGTATTCTCCGCAAATTTCAGGAATTTTGTCATATTCAGCATGACTTTCTGCGCATCCGCCCCGCCCGCAAATTCGATCGCGGGACATCTCGACATTTCCAGTCTCGCAAGTTGCGGGAAGTGCTCCAGCGCCGCGGCAAGCCGCCCGTCCGCCAGTGCGTTCACCGAGGGAAGTTCCATTCTCCCGCCCTTTCCGCTTACGCTGATCTTGCGGATATTGAATTTCGCCGCAAACGATTTCAACACTGCAATGACAAGCAGATTCAGTACTTCCGGCGGGATCGTACCGTAATTTTCTTCCATCGACAGACAGACACGTTTATAGTCCGCCACGCTCCTGATCTCCGCAATCTGTTTATAACAATCCAACCTCGACGCGCTCGCTTCGATATACTTCTCCGGAATATACGCCGCCGCATGGATATCCAGCTCCGCCACCGACTGCTCTTCGCCCGTCAGTTCTTCCTTCAAAAGCTTTGCGTACAGCTCGTACCCGACTTTATCCATATGACCGTGCTGTTCCCTGCCCAGCACGCTCCCCGCGCCGCGGATCTCCAGATCGCGCATCGCTATCTTAAACCCGCTGCCCAGTTCTGTAAACTCCATGATCGCCTGCAGGCGCTTGCTCGCCGTTTCCGTCATCACTTTCTCCGGCTTGAACGTGAAATACGCATGCGCCAACATCGATCCGCGCCCGACCCTGCCGCGCAGCTGATACAGCTGCGAGATACCCAGCCGATCCGCATCGATCACGATCAACGTGTTCGCCTTGGGAAGATCGATCCCGTTTTCAATGATCGTCGTCGAGATCAGAACATTCGTCTCCCCGCGGTAAAAGCCCATGATCCCGTTTTCCAGAACCGTCTTATCCATTCTTCCGTGCGCCACACAGATCTTTCCCTCCGGCAGGATCTGACCGATCTTCGCCGCAAACGAATAGATGCTCTCCACGCGGTTATACAGAATAAACACCTGCCCGCCCCGCGCCAGCTCGCGCAGGCATGCGTCGCGGATCAGCGTTTCCGTCTCCTCCACCACATACGTCTGCACGGGCAACCGATTGGTCGGCGCCGTATCGATCGTACTGATGTCCCGTATCCCCGACAGCGACATGTGCAGCGTCCGCGGGATCGGCGTAGCCGTCATCGTCAGACAGTCCACATCGCTCTTCATGTTCTTGATCTTTTCTTTATGCTCCACCCCGAACCGCTGTTCTTCGTCCAAGATCAGCAGTCCCAGGTCTTTGAATTTCACGTCCGACGAAAGCAGTCTGTGCGTGCCGATCACAAGATCTGTCTTTCCCGACGCCAGACGCGCAAGGATTTCTTCCTGCTCGCGTGCCGTCCGGAAACGGTTCAGGACATCTATCTGCAATCCAAATTCCGCAAAACGCTTTTTCGCCGTTTCAAAATGCTGCTGGCACAGGATCGTGTTCGGACACATCAGCGCCGCCTGTTTTCCGTTCAAAATACACAGATACGCCGCACGGAATGCCACTTCCGTCTTGCCGTATCCGACATCGCCGCACAAAAGACGATCCATCACCTTGGAAGAGCACATGTCTTCCTTGATCTCCGCAACCGATGAAAGCTGATCGGGCGTCTCTTCGAACTCAAAAGCGGATTCAAACTCGTCCATTTCCTCTTCGTGCGGCGAAAACACAAACCCGCGCTTTTCCGACCGTTCCGCATACAGCTTTTTCAGATCAAACGCCATCGCTTTCAGCGATGCCTTCACGCGCTGTTTGACTTTTTCGAATTCTGCCCCGCCGATCTTCGAAAGCGACGGTTCCCCTTCGCCCATATAGCGCGACAGAATATCCATCTGCTCGACCGGCACATACAGAACGTCTCCGCCGCGATACTCGAGCGCAATGTATTCTTTCGTACCGTCCGTCGTTTCGATTTTCTTCGTGCCCGTGATCTTACCGATGCCGTGCGTTTCATGCACCGCGTAATCGCCCACTTCGGGCGACGTGAACATATCGTTCCGCTTGCGGCGGATCCGCTTTCGCACCGCCGACTTCGTATAAAGCTCACCCGTACCGATCACGACCAGTTTCTGGTCGTGCAGGATCAGCCCGCTTTCCAGCTCTTCCGACAGCACCGCAATACCGCGCAAAGCACTCAGCGCCGACGGGCAGTTGACCTGCGGAATATATTCGTCATCCAAAAGCGTACGCATCTTTTCCGCACGCGCCGCCGTACCGCAGTACAGCATGATACGGTATCCGTTCGAGCGCCAGCTTTTGATGTCATTGACCAGATTCTGGAAACTGTTCAGATATTTTCCGAGCGGCGAACAATGCAGATTATAAACTTTCAGCGGTTCAAAAAAGCGCGTCCCTGCCGCAAACGTCTGAAAAGCCGCCGCCTTTACTTCATGCAATGCTGCCTCCAGCCTTTCTCTGCCGATATACTGGTCTTTGCAGAAAGAAAAAACTTCGCCGCCCCGCCGCAAGCCGCAATACCGCTCCTCGTGCTCCTTATATAGCGCATCCGCTTTGTCCGCGATCAATTTGCATTCGTCAAAAATATAGAGAGCGTCCCCGAAAAATGTGCGAAAATCCACCGCATTTTTCAAAAGCGGCAATAAATACGATGCCCCGCCGAACAAGCCGCCGCTTTCCAGCTTTGCCGAAAGCTCGCCCGCAATCGACTGCGCACGGTTATACGCCGCCGCGTCCTTGAACGACTGCAATTCCCCGAACAGACGGTCACGGATCCCCTTCACTTCGTCCTGACCGATTTCGACGTCCGTCGCCGCCACAACGTCCAGTACGCTCGTCTGCGCAAGACGCTCACCCGTCAGAAAATTGTACGGCTTGATCTTTTCCACCGTATCTCCGAAAAAATCCACCCGTGCAGGGTTTTCCGATCCAACGGGGAAAATATCCAAAATATCACCGCGGAGCGCAAACTGCCCCTTGTTTTCCACCGCCGCCGTGCGCGTGTAACCCAACGATACGAGTTCTGCCGCCAGCTGCGTAAATTCAATATCCGCCCCCTCTTCCAGGCGCAGATACCGCATCCTTTTCGGAAACAGCTGCACAAGGCTCTCTATGTCACAGACAATGCGCCGCGCACCGTTCTGAATGCGCCACATCGCTTCCAAACGGCGGTACAGCGCGTCTTTTGATACGGCGTCTTTGTAAAGAAGCACCTCATCCTTTGCATTCAGGAGCACAACTTCTTCGCCCGCAAAACCTGCGATCTCCGCCGCCATCCGCGCCGCCGACTGGGAATTGTCCGCCACATACACCATTCTGTCGGAAACACAACTCGCCGCAAGCAATCCTTTCATCGGCGCGGACACGCCGAAAACCGCCGTCGGCGTGCCGAGGCGGAGATCCTGCGCAAGTTCTACAAACTCGCTGCCCAAATATTCGGATTGAAAAAATTTCGACGGCATATTACACTCTCTCCCGTTCTTTATCCAACGGCTCAGCCCTTATTATAAGCATTCATAATGTTCTCAATGCTCTCACCCTTCGCAAAACGGATCGCCGCGTCCGCCGCGTCTTCGCACGCCTTCGCAAACAGCGGATAATCCTCCTGACGGATCTGCGCCAGAACATAATTGATGATGGGTATATTTACCTCCGGATCTTTGATCCCCACTCGGATACGAGCAAACTCCCCCGTTCCGATCTCCCCGATAATGCTCCGCATCCCGTTGTGCGTACCCGCACTCCCGGACGCACGGATGCGCAATTTCCCCTTCGGAAGATCAAAATCATCGTAGATCACCAAAAGTTCCGACGGGGATACCTTGTACTTTGCCATCAGCTGTTTCACCGCCCTGCCGCTCGCGTTCATATACGTGACAGGACGCGCAAGGATCACCTTTTCGCCTTCCACGAACGCTTCCGCTACCGACGCCTCGCATTCCTTCTTTTTAAACTTGACTCCCAGCTTTTCCGCCGCCTCGCCCACGGCAAGAAATCCCATGTTGTGAAATGTCGTTTCGTATTTTTTTTCGGGATTCCCTAACCCTACGATCAAAAACATAACTCCGCCTGCCTCGCGGCTTTCCGCCGCAAATTTAATATTTTCTGAACGCGCGAACGCCGCGTTTTTTTCAAAACGCGGCAAAATCAGAATAATTATGGTAAATTTCTGTCCGAATTACTTCAGAATAAACAGCACAATAAAAACAATCAGCAATACCACCGCCAACCAAGCAACAACGTACAAAACCTTGATCGCCTTTTGCACGGGCGAGCGGTCGATCGTGATCCCGCCGCTCACTTGTTTATCCGTGAGCTCCTTTTTGCAATGTACACACTTCCTTTGTCCCGATCGAATCGCTACGGAAGTGATCTGCCCGCAATACGGACACGGAATGCTCTTGTCCTGACCGCTTTCCTTAAGATACTTTATGACCCCGCTCGGCCAGAACCCTAAATACTTGGAAATGACACGGTCGCTTTTGCTGATCCCGCGCTTTTCCATGTCCTTGTCGATCAAAGTCATCAGAGCCATCGTGGCGCCGGCAAGCAATACAAACGCAATCAGAAGAGGATAAACCTGCCAAGGGATCACTATCGAAGATGATAACAAGCTCTTTCCTTCCTTCTGTTGAATTAGTCGTAAATCTTGGACATCGGTTTGTCCAGATAAACATTTTCAATCGCCGCCGCAAAAATATCCGCCACAGAGATCACGGAGATCTTGTCCAGCTTCTTTTCGGGAGGAAGATTGATCGTATCCAGAACCACCAGTTCCTTGATCGGTGCCTTTTCCAGCCGCTCCATCGCAGGACCGCTGAATACAGCATGCGTGCACCCCGCGTAAACTTCCTTCGCACCATGATCCATCAGCGCCTGTGCGCCCTGGCAGATCGTGCCTGCCGTATCGATCATGTCGTCTACCATCAGGC
>CATYEP010000131.1 GCA_958405585.1 uncultured Eubacteriales bacterium | reverse complement strand
CACTGACTGCCAGAAGCACGCGCATCGCTTACCAAGCGAAAGAGATCCGATCGTCTTCTGTTTTTTCCGCTCTCGTTAAACGCGAATTCAAGCGTCTTTTGACCTGTCCCTCTTACCTTTTGAACGGTTTGTCCGGCACACTGCTGTTGCTTTTGGCAGGCATTGCGCTCCTGTTCATAAATGTGCAGGAGTCATTCAGCCAAATGCAGCTGCCCATCGGAAACACCGCAGAACTGGCCTATGCCGGATTTGGGATTTTTATCTTCTGCGCAGGGATCAGCTGTCCTTCCGCTTCCGCACTTTCTTTGGAGGGGAATAGCCGCGGACAGCTATTTGTTCTGCCTGTATCCGCCCGAAAAATATTGCTCGCAAAAGCAATGCCTACCTTTTTGATCAATTTGGCAGCCGGCTATATTGCATCGATTATCTTTTGCATTAAAATAGAAGCAGACCTGCTCGGATGGGCCACGTTTCTGATCAGCGTTCCCCTGTTCTGTGCTTTTATTGCGATTTTCGGGATCTTTTTAAACCTTAAATTTCCGAAATATGACTGGACAACCGAAATGCAGGCCGTAAAACAAAGCATTCCTGTCATGATCGCCGTATTCGGGAGCATGATCCTCGGCTTTGCCGCGATCTTTCTCGGAATACTCGTCGGATTCTGGATCGTTCTGATTTTAGATGTCATTTGTATCGCCTGTTCGATCGTCTGCTGGCTGTATTTCAAAAACGCCAAACTCTACGTTTAAATTTTTATTACCGCATAACACATCGTTTTTACAAATAACGTAAAAATGATGAACGTGATATTGATTTCAAAGCAAAAAAGAGACGGAGCAAATAATTTGCTCCGTCTCTTTTATTATGTTTTTGCAGATACCGTGCATTCGCGCCGATATCCGTACCGAAAGTGACTTCTTTGCTTTCTTACACCCGAAAAGCCCAGCCGCCGTTTTCAAAGACAGGGAAACGCGCCCCTGTATCCGTGAATCCGGTGATCTGCAGATCGTCGTTGCCGATCATAAAATCCACATGGATGATCGAATCGTTGATGCCCATGGCATGCAATTCTTCCTCCGTGTGATTCTCATAACCGCGGACGCAATTCGTAAAACCCCTTCCCATTGCCAGGTGGCACGCCGCATTCTCATCGAATAAAGTATTGTAAAACAATATACCCGTATCGTTGATCGGAGAATGAAAAGGTACAAGCGCACACTCTCCCAGACAAGCCGCACCCTCGTCCATGGAAACCATTTTTTTCAAAACAGCCCCACCCTGTGCCGCATGTACTTCCGTCGCCCTGCCGTTTTCAAAGCGGACGGAAAAATTGCGGATCAGCTGACCCTGGTAAGACAGCGGTTTCGTGGAATAAACGATACCTTCCGCTTCTCCGCGCATAGGACTGGTAAAACATTCTTCGCTGGGTATGTTCGGATTGAACTCTACCCCCGACAAAGTTTTTTCACTGCCAGCCGCAAACACGCCGTTTTTCAAAAGTCCCACCCGCAGATTGGTTCCGTTCGAACTTTTATACTCCAATGACGTAAGCCCCAACCCGTTCAGGTACGCACAGCGCGCCTGCAAAACCCTGTTGTGCTCTTGCCAGTTTGCGATAGGATTTCCTTCATAAGAGCGGGCAGAAGTTAAAATGGCGCGCCATAATTTTTCTTCCGCCGCCGTCGCGGGCATTTTCGGGAATACTTTTTTCGCCCACGCTTTCCCCGGTACGGCCGCTATACACCATTGGTATTTATTTTCCATCTTGTCGCGGTACGGCTTTACGATCTTCTGCCGCGCCTGCATCGCGCGCGCATATTTCTCCGCGTCGATGCCGTTCAAACCGTCCGGATCTTCACTTTCCAGATACAGCCGCGCCGGCAATTCCCGAACCTGACAGCGCAATTTCTCTTCCTTCCATCCGGGCATTTCCCCCAAGACTTCTTCACTTTTATGCTCCGCACCAAGTCGGGAAATCGGCTGATGCGTCCATTCCACCTGCACTTTCGAAGCACCCGCACGGTAACATTCTTCCACACAATACGCAACAAACTCCGGTTGATCGAGTTCCGCCGTAATCACAACTTCCTGACCGCGCTGTACATTCAATCCCATTCGCGCCAGAAGTTTTGCATAATTTTTTAATACCGTTATCTGCATTTTTCTTCTCTCCTCAGCGCAAAGCCTTGCTCCACGTCCCGTTTTCAAAGACAGGAATACGCTCACCCGACTTCGTAACGCCGATAATTTCCAGATCTTCTGCGCCGATCATAAAATCCACGTGCACAGACGAATCATTGACGCCCATATCCGTGAAATCCGATTTCTGATATTTTTCGAACCCGACGATCGTATTGGAATACCCTCTGCCGAGCGCTAAATGGCAGCAGGCATTTTCATCGAACAATGTATTGTAAAACAATCTTCCCGTCTGGTTGATCGGCGATTCATACGGTACCAATGCACATTCGCCCAGATATGCGGCGCCTTCGTCCATTGCAATGATCTTTTCCAGCAAAGACACATTCTTGCCCGCACCGCATTCCACAGCCTTGCCGTCTTCAAAGCGCAGCCAGAAATCTTCGATGAGCTCGCCGCCGTAGGATAGCGGTTTCACAGCATATACGATACCCTCCGCCTTTCCCTTCATCGGCGTCGTAAAACATTCTTCCGTCGGAATGTTCGGGTTAAAATGCTTGCCGTCTACCGTACTCTTCCTGCCCGAGATAAACTGCGCCTGCGGTATCAGTCCGACTTTCAGGCGCGTCCCGTTCCTGCTCCAATATTCCAACGATTCCAGTTCCAAACCGTTCAGCTTGTCGCATTTGTCCTTAAGTTTACGGTTATGCCACATCCAGTCGGTCAGCGGATCCTTCCCGTCTGCACGCGCCGTTTCCAGAATCAGTTCCCAAAGCCGCTCCACGGCCGTATTTGCGCGTTCGTCCGGAAAAATCTTCTTCGCCCAACCGACAGAAGGAACCGCCGCCACACACCATTGGTATTTGTTTGTCATTGCGTCCTGATAAGGCTTTATGATCGCGCTCCGCGCCATGGACGCAAGCGTCAGTTTTTCTCTGTCCGCACCTTTCATCCCGTCCGGATCCGCCGAAAGTATCTTGATGGTAACAGGCAATTCCTCCGCCCGCTCACGGAATTTTTCTTCTTCCCATGAAGGTACATTCCCCAATTCTCTCACGCTCTCAAAGCGGCTCGCCAACTTCTCCAACGGCTGGTACTGCCACTCCACCGATACGTCTGCCGCCCCTGCCCGATAACATTCTTCCGCCAGCATCGTGACAAACTCGGGCTGGTCCAGCTGCGCCATGATCACAACGCGCTGCCCGGGCTGTACACTTGCACCCATTCGGGCTATCAGTTTTGCATAATTTCGGATCAACGTCTTTTTCATATCCTTTCCTTCCGTATTCGTTTTTTTCTTATCTTATCATACTCTTTTTATGTTAAAATGTCAATCTGCTCACAGCATTCGACCTTGTCGCGACATAAAAATAGATTGACTTTTTTGCTTTTTCCCGCCATAATAGTAGTATGAAAATTTTACCGCCCGTCTTAAAAAACTGCACAGAAATTTCCGATGTCCGAATTCTGTATTCCGGCTGCGAAAAAGAGGAGCGGATGGAAAATCTGGCGATAAATTCCGCCGATCTTACCGGAGCGTCCTTGCCGCGGGCGGAGTTTTCCTGCGTTAAATTCAGCGGATGCCGTTTCGGCGAAGCGAATTTCAAAGGCTCGGATTTTTGCGACATCCTGTTCGAATCCTGCGACTTTTCCAATGCAGACTTCAGCAATTCCTCTTTCCGACGCACGATCTGGCGCGGCTGTAAAGGCGTCGGAGCGGATTTTTCCGAATGTTCCTTCCGCGACACGGTCTTTGAAAGCGACGTACTCTCTTACGCAAACTTCAATCGTACAAAGTTGCGATCTTTTTCCTTTGAAAGCTGCGACCTTGCCTGTGCGGATCTTGCGGAATGCTCCTTAAAAGACGCTGTCTTTTCCAAAACCAAATTTTTTCGGGCAAACCTGAGTGGAACCATGCTGAAAGGAATGGATCTTTCCGACTGCGATCTCGGCGCGATCACCCTTTCTTCCGCATTTTTTGAATTGCGGGGCGCCACGATCGGCCTATTACAGGGCGAAGCCTTTTTACGCGCACTCGGAATAAATATAAAAAATTTGTGAGAATTTTCAGATTTACCAACAATCTGGCATATTGAAATGTTAATAGAATGAAGAGATTATGAAATATTCAGTACTTGAAAAAAATATAGACTCTCTTCGCGCGGGTGATATGCGCGCGTTTGACGCCGTCTATGAACAGACAAACCGACCCGTGTACTTTGCGATCCTGTATATTGTGCGCGACAAAATGTACGCGGAAGATATCCTGCAGGATACCTTTATACGCGCCCTGCAATCCTTGCATTCTTACCAAAGCGGGACAAATTTTACGGGTTGGCTGATCCGGATCGGAAAAAATCTGGCACTCAATCATATTAAGCGCGCCAAACGGGAAACGGCGACTGACTTCGACACCGATACGTATAAATACGGCACCGCCGAAACGAAGATCCCCTTCATCTTTGACATAGCAGCCAAGCACCTCGCCGAAGACGAATACGAAATTCTGATGCTGTGCCAGGTTGCCGGATATAAGCGAAGGGAAGTTGCGCAGATGCTCAACCTGCCCATCGGAACCGTTACATGGAAAAACAACGAAGCACTGAAAAAGCTGAAAAAAATTCTGGAAAAGGAGGATGCCGTATGAAAAATCTGAAAAAAATGCTGCGCAGTCAATCAGAACAAATACTGCCGGATGATCGTGTCAAAGAAAATATCCTCCGTCAGATCGGCATACCGCCGCAAACCCAGCCGGAAGCCGTATTTGCACATGATTCTTCCACAACCCGAAAGCCGAACAAAAAAGTACTCTTTGCCGTGGTCGCCGCGTTTCTTGCCGCCGTCCTTCTGCTCGGAATACTTTTGCCGATTTTTCTGAATAAAAAATCATTGCCGGGAAATAACCCGCTCGGTAAATTCCCTTCCCTCTCAAGCGCGGAAGACTTCTACATTTACGGCGCCGCATCTGTCGGTTCCCTGCTCGCATCCAACACTTCCGTACAAAATCCGAGTACAAATCTTTCCGTAAAAAGCATGGCTTTCTCAACATACGGAATGACTGCCGCCAAAACGGACGATTCCCTCTCCGATAAAGAGCAAAACATCGTCGATACGGTAAACAATTATCTTGCTTTGGTGGAAAATCTGCTCGGCGACGGTACGATCGATCACTCCGACCCTCAAAAACCCGATCAGACTTATACCGAGTATGAATTTTTTACCGTCATCTCCTACAAAGATCTGCTCGGGGAGCGTGTCAGCTACCAGCTTTACTACAACGAGAATCCCGAAAGTTTTGAAACCGAAAAAGGAGAATCCGAAGAGAATTTTACGATCGACGGAGTTCTCGTCGTGGAAGGCGTTCCCTACCCTGTTACCGGCACGCGCGGCACGGAATCCGAATCGG
>CATYEP010000130.1 GCA_958405585.1 uncultured Eubacteriales bacterium | reverse complement strand
CCCCGGGCAATAAAATAAAATTCTGCCCGCCCCCCTCTTTTTTCTTGGGGGCGTCATTTTTTATATTATCCCGCCGGGCCCACAAACACCCCCCCCCACGTCCTTGTCTTTAAAATATTATCTTTGTTACAATTTATTATATTTGTATATACAAAAATACCGAGTTTTAACAAATGGTACGTTTTTTCTGTCTTCTTTGCTCTGAAAAAAGTTTTCCGTTGAAATAAATCTTGTCTGATTTACATGAATCCTGAGTTTTAACAAGCGGTATGTTTTTTTGTCCTGCTTGTTCTGAAAAAGTTTTTTGAAAAAATTCCGCGCTGCAAAGAATGCGGCGCGGCAGTGGCGTTATTTTTTCTTTTTATCGGTGCGGCGCTTGTCGTTGATGATCTGCAAAGCGGCTTCGTCGATGACGGTGATGCCTTCTTCTTTGGCGATGGCGACCATCTGCGCGAGCGCAGCTTTCAAGAACACGCGCGGGATTTTGGTGAGTTTTGCGCACGCTTCGCGGGTGAATTTGACGTCGGGGTCGGTGCGTTCTGCGGCGTAAATGACGGAATCGATGTTGCCTTCTTTCGCCTGGATCTTTTCGGGGATGGGGCGGCGGAATTTCGTATACCAGAAATTGGTGCTGTCGCGGTAGCCGTAATCGACGGGTACGCTGGGGAAACTTCCCGCTTTTACGCCGTTTAAAATGGCGTTGTAATATTTTTCTTTCATATAGATCTTATCGATCTTTAAAATGAAATGCGCGCCGAACTTGCTGGTAATGCCGTTGAAATTGCGGTAAGGCGGATCGTAGCCCTCGAGGTTTCCCGCCTTATCGAGGTAAGCGTCTTCGAGGGAATCGTCCCAGGTACACTCGAACACCTGGAACGCTTCCGAAACGATCTGCGGCCGTACGCCCGCGAGTTCGCTTTTTTGCAGGTGGAAGAGGCAGTTTTTCATTTTTTCTTCGGTGGTATCGCCGGGAAAGCCGAGGCGCACCGCTTCGCGGAAAAATTTCCTGTCGTCGGGAATGAAATTCAGCGATACCGTCTTGTTGCGCAGAATGTTTTGTGCCGTATTGGAGGAATTGCGGCATTCGAGCAGCATGGCGTAGCGTTCTTTCCCTGCTATGTAGTACGGGAAGCACAGGGAATAAGAGCCGAGATTGGTCATTCCGTTTTCGGAAACCGTGCCGACAAGTACGGTCGGCATCGGGAAAAAGGCGGAAGTCTGGTAAAAATTATCCACGATCCGCAGGTCTTTAAAATTTTCCATCAAGATACTCCCTTTTGCGTATTCCGAAAAAATACGCTTTTTTTCTATTATATACACCCGAAACGCGCGTTTGTCAAGACCCGATCGTTTTTTTCTGTTTTTTCTGCGGAAAAAAACTTTTTTTTAAAAAAAAGTCGCAAAAGCGCGATCAAAACCGCTTGACAGTATTTTGGATATAAGATAAAATTTATTGAGTAAACAACGGAAGGCGTCTATGGTACGCCGTTCCATTCACTATAAAAACAAGACAAGGAGAACAACATCATGAAGACCTACATGGCAAACGCCCAAACAGTAGAGAGAAAATGGTATGTTGTCGATGCTGCGGGCGTACCGCTCGGAAGACTTGCTTCGAAGGTCGCGGCCGTTCTTCGCGGAAAAAACAAACCCACGTTTACTCCCAACGTCGATACGGGCGACTTTGTAATTGTCATCAACAGCGATAAAGTGCTTCTCACGGGCAAAAAGCTGGACGACAAATTTTACAGATACCACACCGGCTATATCGGGGGACTGAAAGAGATTTCTTACCGCAAAATGCTCGAACAGAAGAGCGACGTTGCGGTTTATGAAGCTGTACGCGGAATGCTCCCGAAGAATTCTCTCGGCAGAAAGATGATCAAGAAGCTGCGCGTTTACAAGAACGGCGAACACAACCACGAGGCGCAGAAGCCCGAAGAACTTAAGTTATTTTAGTGAGGTGTGAGAATGGCTAAACCGACATTGAAAAAGAAATTGCAGTTCTGGGGAACGGGCAGAAGAAAGAAGGCGATCGCCCGTGTCCGCCTTATTCCCGGCGGCAGCGGCAGCATCGTGATCAACGATCGCGCCCTGGATGATTATTTCCCGCAGGGAACGCTTCAGTATATCGTAAAACAGCCCGTCGTGCTCACGCAGACGGAAGGCGCGTATGACATCATCGTAAACGTTTGCGGCGGCGGTTATACGGGACAGGCGGGTGCGATCCGTCACGGCATTTCGCGCGCGCTCATCCAGGCGCAGCCCGAACTTCGTCCCGCGCTCAAGAAGGAAGGGTTCCTGACCCGTGACCCGAGAGCAAAGGAAAGAAAGAAGTACGGCTTGAAGAAAGCTCGTCGCGCACCGCAGTTCTCCAAGAGATAATCTCGGGGACGCTTTGCGTTCATATTTTCGGATCAGATCCGCCGCGCTGTATGCGCGGCGGATTTTTTGCTTTCGCGGCGGCGCCAAAAATTGCGCCGCCGCGAAAATTCCGTTCGGATGTATATGGCCGCACCGTCAAAAAAGACCGCGACGGATTTTGCCGCATGCGAAGAAAGAGGACTTTCAGGTGCAAGTTTGATCATGCGGAGAAAGAAGACGTTCCCGCGGTAAGTCCAAACGCGCGGCTTATTCAACCGCGTGCAAAGAAAAAGGCGCGCGGCTTGTCCGACCGGGCGAAGGGGAAAGCCGTTTTAGGCAGAAAAAGGCGAAAACGGTGAAAAGCGCGGATCATTTCCCGTTTTTTTTGTCGATTCGGCGGGAAATGGAATCGTGGCGTTCGAGCAAGCCGGCGGCGCGGGCGAGGCGTTCGTCGGGAGAAAAAAATCCGTGTGCGGGGGCGGCGGCGGGGGAGTCGGAAGCTGTGCCGCGGTCTGCGGATTGATTTTGAGTATCGGCGGAAGGGGCGGGGTCATTGTGTTCGTCGTTGGCGGAGGGTGAAACGAGTGCGGAAAGCAGGTTAAACAGACCGAATTTATCCATAAGAATCTCCAAAACAGCTTATTTTGTCGCGGTTTACGCAAAATTTTCATGAAATTTTTATGCTTTTTAATTGCGTAAACGAGCATTTTGATATATAATAGAAAGGTATATCGGCGAAGATATGCCGAAAAGGGGATCGCACCGCGGACGGCGGTGTAAATCGCTCAACATTCAGACTACAAGGAGTCTTGCTTTTATGCTGAAAAAAGGCAAAAAATTTTTAATGCTGTTGCTGGCGCTCGCACTTTCGGCGGGGACGTTGGCAGGATGCGGCAAAACTTTGAGCAGAAAACCGCTGGATGGGTATGTACCTTCAGACAATGCGGCGGAATCGAACGGCGGTTTTGTCGTGAAAAAGGACAGCTGGTATTATTTTATTAACGGCGCGGAAGATTATTCCGCAGACAATACGTTCGGGGATGTTGTGAAGGGATCGCTGATGCGGATATCCGAGACAGATCTTGCGAACGGCGACTACAGCAATACGCAGATTGTCGTACCTCAGCTGATGATCACGCAGGATTACACGTCGGGCGTGTTTATTTACGGCGATTATGTATATTATGCGACGCCGAACACGACCAAGAACATGGAAGGGCAGATCGAGAGTTCGTATCTTGATTTCAAGCGTACGAAGCTGGACGGATCGGAGACGAAGAAGGATTATTATGTTCAGCTTTCGGACAACAGTACGCCGTACCGTTATGTACAGGAAAACGGGACGGTATACCTTCTCTATGCGGACACGGCGAACAGTGAGATCCATTCGGTGAACACGGAGACGGGCGTGAACACGGTGCTTGTATCGGGATATACGGATTACGCATTTGACACGGATGTGGAGAGCGGAACGGTTTACTATACGATGGCAGTGGCGAAGCGGAACACCTATCCGAGCACATCGAACGAGAGTTACAATCAGCTTTACAAGGTGAGCGCTTCGGCGACGGAAAGCCCGTACGAGATCGATCTTTCGGACGGTTATACCGATTCTTCCAAGAAGGAAGGGGATGAAGGGTACGAGATGGAGTATGTAAATCTCGGAACGCTGGTACTGGACGGTATCGGGAGCAGTAAGGAATACGACGTGACGCCGTTCAACCATGATTTCGAAGCGGGGCTTTCGATCAAGAGTGCGCTGGGATATACGTACGAGGTCGTGAAGGTGACGGAAGGCCGCGTGTATCTGAAGATCACGAGTCTGGATCAGAGCCGTTCACCTTTTATATATGCATTGGCGGATGCGGATGTGAAGGAAGGCTGGAACAGCGTGACATCCAATCCGGATCTTGCAAATCCGGAAGGGACGGCATTGCTTCCGATCGCGGCGACGACGGATGCGGCAACGGAAACGGCGCTGTACTATTTTGAAAACGATTCGCAGTATTACATTTATTTGGATTCGAACAACGTGATCCACCGTATCAAGGTGGGGAGCGGAGCGCAGTATATAGCGGAGGATGTAGTGCTTTCCCGCGGGCAGGAAGGGGCTACGTTGCAGTATCTGAAAGACGGTTATCTGTATTTCTCCAAGAGCGGCACGAACGGGAATGCTTTGTGGCGGATCCGTTATGACGGAACGAAAGACGATTACAGATTGTTTGAAGGCGCGGCGGCGGACAATGACGACTTTGTTGCGACGCAGTACCTGAAGGTCGATTACAATTCGAGCTGGTTTGTACCGGAGACGCTGAACGGATATCTGTTCTTCTCGAATGCGGAATCGTATGCAGACAATTATGTATATGTGATGAAGGATCCTGCAAACAACAATGTATTGGCGGAACTCAACGATCAATACCAGGAAGTGCAGGATGCGTTCACGGACATTTC
Organism: uncultured Eubacteriales bacterium; assembly: GCA_958405585.1. Taxonomy (GTDB): domain Bacteria; phylum Bacillota; class Clostridia; order Christensenellales; family Borkfalkiaceae; genus Borkfalkia. The sequence continues at coordinate 741 of CATYEP010000130.1, read as the reverse complement.
GGAAAAATTCTCGAACGCTTCGAATGCGGCGAAATATTATTACTATACGGGTTCGACGCTGACGGTTTATGAAGAGGATCATAAGGACGAGTACCAGCAGGAAGAACTGGACGTTATGGAAGCGTTTGCAAACTGCGGCGCGGCGCACGGATTCAACTTCAACAACCTGAAAGACGGTGAAACGGCGTATAACGTGCAGAGCTATTACTATGAGCTTTTAGGCGCGCGCACGGAAGACGATGCTGAATCGATAGCGGATTCTCTGGTGACGGATCTGCTTCTGACAAAGACGGAAGAAGAATAAAAACGGCAGAAAAGTCGAGAAAAATACAAAAAGACGGGGCAGAAAGTGCAATTCCTATAAAGATCAAAAAGAGCGAAGATTTTTGAACATCTTCGCTCTTTTTATTTTTACTCAATAAATTGAAATTTGGCTACTACTATTTCAATCAATACGCAGTAGCTTATTTCTTATTCGTAAACTTGCTTCAATATGCATTATCCAATGACGCGTAAAAGGCATCTGAATAAGCCCCTTTATATCTTTTCCACACCAATAATCAATAAGCCAATAGGCTTTTTCGTCTGCACTAACAACGTTCAACTGTATCAAACGTGCTTTCTCCGTATCCGTCATTTTTCGTTTCAAATCAGAAAAGCGAATATTGCTTAACATCTCATTCGTACTACGCATAACGGTTGTCCCATACATATAAAGTTCATCTAAATCCAACACTTTGG
>CATYEP010000129.1 GCA_958405585.1 uncultured Eubacteriales bacterium | reverse complement strand
TGCCCTCCATGTCGCCGATGATGTTCATGACTTCCATTACGTTCGCTTTCGGACGACGCTTATCGATGATCGCCATCTGACAATTCAGCTTCATTGCCACATTCCGCGCACGCGTTACCGAACCGATATCCGGCGAAACAACGACAAAATTCTCGTCGATGATATTCTTTTTACGGAAATAATTGTAGATCGTAGGCCCGCCCAACAGATGATCGAGCGGTATATTGAAAAAGCCCTGGATCTGCGCTGCATGCAGATCCATCGTCAACACACGGTCGGCTCCCGCTGCCGTGATCAGATCAGCCACCAGCTTCGCCGTGATAGGATCGCGCGAACGCGCCTTTCTGTCCTGGCGCGCATACCCGAAATAAGGCATAACCGCCGTGATCCGCCCCGCACTCGCGCGGCGCGCCGCATCAATCAGAATCAGAAGCTCCATCAGATTGTCGTTGACCGGCGCCGATGTGCTCTGAATTATGAACAAGTCTCTGCCGCGGACCGTTTCATCGATATGAACCGACGTCTCTCCGTCCGAAAAACAACCCACCTCCGCTCCGCCGAGTTCGGTGTTCAGTCTCTTTGCAATCGCTTCCGCCAAAGGACGGTTCGAGTTGCCCGCAAAGATCTTGATCTCATTGCCGTGTGTTATCATGTGTACCTCCGATAAAATGCTATACCTACTGCGGCAAAGCCACAGCTTTTTTTTAAATAACGCATTCAACGGCTTACTTGTCTTGTAAAGCCGGGCAGAATTTTCTTTCTGCCTACCCCCATTCCTTTTACAGCCGAAACGTTCACTCCTGTTTCAGCCTCCGCCGGATCCGAACGGTTTTCCCCGCACAAGTTCCAGTCTTTATTATTGTACGGCTTTTCAAAAAATTAGTCAAATGATTTGCCGAGTCATTTTCTCTGAATTTAAAATTCAGTCTTCCGCTTCTTTTTTCGTCCGCGCACGCATCGATCGGAAAAACCCCGAAAGAAGCTCGGAACATTCCTTTTCCAACACGCCGCCTTCCACTTCCAGCGTGTGATTCAAAAGATTGCTGCCTGCCAGTTCTGCCGTCATCGACCTGCCCTTCTGCTCATATGCCCCGAAATAAATCTTCCGCACCCGCGCATTCAGCGCCGCCCCCATACACATCGGACAAGGCTCCAACGTTACATACAAATCGCATTCCGGAAGTCTCCAGCTTTTAAACTTCTTGCACGCACGGTCGATCGCATACATCTCCGCGTGCGAACTCGCCAACTGCGTCGCCGCCCGACGGTTGTATCCGGATGAAATGACCTTACCTTCGCATACAATGACTGCCCCCACAGGCACCTCTCCCTGCGCAAGTCCTTTCTTTGCGCGTCTGAGCGCCTCTTTCATAAACTTTTCCTTTTCTTCCATCCGCTCGCTCCTTTTTCCGCTCAAAGCGCTTCCGCCAGCCGCCGAACTACATCCCTGTTTTTTACCAGGATCGGCGCCAGGTCACATTCCTTCAAAGGATGCTCCAGTGCATCGCTCCCCGCCTCGATCGTAAATGCGGGCATACCTTTCTCCTGTATGCACCAATCCTTATATCCGCCGCCGCTTCCCGTTATCTTCCTTGCCGTGTATCCCGTTTCTTCCGCAAGTGCGGCGGCAATGCGCTCGTCTCTTGCAAGTACTTCACCGCTCTGCCCATACTCCCAGTAAATCTCTTCCCCTTTCGCGTGATACGAAAGAGACGCGTCCGGACAGACATCCTGCGTAAACCTTTTCAACGCGCGCGTTTCCGGTTCCGAAAACGCGCGCCTGCCGATATAATTTTCAGGTGCGGGCATATACACGTTACGCTCACCCATGCCCCATCCCGCAGAAAAATTCACGTTCAGATCCACCGCGTTGGCATTCGCCTTCCACAAACCAAAATCATCGTTTCCGTTTACCTGCCGCAAAAATTCCGCCCGCCACGGCGGTATCTGCCGCAAAAACGCTTCCCCCGCTACAGACAGCAAAACCCCGTCCGGATTCATCATCGGAACAAACCATGCTCCGCCGCGATTCATTCCGCGCAAAATCTGCTCCTGCGCCAGCAACGCGGTTACCCACTCCCGCGCATGGATCGAATACTGCACTATGATCTGCGGATAACTGTGCCTCCCGACAAACACTGCCACAAGAGGAAGTCCGCACACGCTCGCTCCGATGATCCGCTTCTCCCCCTGCCAGCTTTCGTAAAACCTGTATACCTTCCTTACAATATCCATACAGAATATTGTACGGGTTTCTTCGGATTTATGTTCGGCTATTATGACGCCTTCTCCTGCCTCATACTTCTCACTTTCACAATCGGATCTTTTCGGGCTCAGTTTTTCTATTTGTGGTATTCACTTCCGCAGTTGATCATAAACGCACGATACACCTGCTCACACAAGATCACGCGCATCAGCTGGTGCGGAAAGGTCATATCCGAAAAAGACAGCATATAATCCGCCGCATTTTTCACTTTGCCGTCCAGTCCGCAGGAAGATCCGATCACGAACGTAATTTCTTTCCCCGCATCGCAAAGCGTTTTGACTTTTTCCGCCAGACTTTCGCTGGAAAGTTTATGCCCTTCCACCGCCAGTACGATCACATAGCCGCGCAGCTCTTTTAAAATCAGTTCCCCTTCTTCCGCAAGCGTGCGCTTTTCCGGAAGCTCCCTTATCGTTACCTGCGCAAAACGTGTCAGACGCTTGCAGTACTCCGACACCGCTTCCGTATAAAACTTTTCCTTGAGTTTTCCCACACAAACTATGTTTACTTTCTGCATATCAGCCGCCCAGCCCGTTCGCCAGATTCAGTACCCACATCAAAACACACAAAAGAATTCCCGGCAAGGCAGGATAAATAAACGGGCCGATCTCCCTGTTCATCTTGTTCATCCCCGCGGGTTCCGCTTGGGCCGTTCTTCTCTCCGCAAAGATCAGCCATGCCAGTGACGCGAGCAGACAGACCGCCGAAACAACATAGATCGCAATCTGTCCTGCCATCGGCAAATTTTCCAAAAACTTAAATTTAGCATCCAGAATAATGACAGCATTGTTCAGAAAATGTATTATGACCGTCGGAAGCAAAGACTGCGCACGGATCGCCAGCAATGTGAATGCCGCACCGCAAATAAACTGATATACCGTCTGCGCCGGGCTTTGATGAAAAATACAAAACAAAAGCCCGCCCAAAAGACACGCAGCAACCGTACCGCATTCTTTGATCCCCTCCAGGATCACACCGCGGAAAAGCGTTTCTTCCAAAACCGCAGGCAATACCGCCACAACAAACAATACGCCGACGATCCCGCCGCCAGCCAGTGAAGGCAATGCCGATTCGGGCATCGTATATCCGAACAGACCTAAAAACGCCACAAACCAGTTGTTGACGTAGTTCAGGCTGAACATCAGCCCGAACAGCAGAAAAATTCCGATCAGATAATATTTCGGATGAGTTTTTTTCCATCCGAACTGTGCGGGTTTTTCCTTATAAATCCCCCTAAATGCGGCAATGATCCCGATATATACGATCTGGTACAGAAGATAGGAACAATACCTGTAAGCCTGCGTCTGTGAGATCTCGTCCACCGTCATTCCGAGCGAGCGCGATAAAACGGCGACCGTTACGGAAAATACCAGCGAGATGAGAAGCATCCCGATGATGACTCCCGAGTATATCATGCCGCTGACTGCCTTGCGCGGCTGATCCAAAAAACTTTTCTTCGGACTGCGTCCGTTCCCCGCTGCGGGGGTATTCGTCTGTTTCATGACAAATATTATAGCGAAAAATTTTGTTTTCGTAAACAAAATTCTTTCGCTTTTTTCTTTTTTCTGTTATAATAAAAAATGAAATTTCAGAAAGGATAAAAGTATGCGAACCATTTCATCCGAACAAATCGAACAAGCTGTTTATGAACTTGCAAAAAACGCCTGTCTGCGCCTGACCCCGTCCTGCCTGCGTGCTCTGAACGCGGCCGCGGCTGCCGAAGAAAAAGACAGCGCAGCGGCTTTTGCACTGCGCACCGTCCTGCAAAACGCAGACACTGCAGCAAAGGAAACTATGGCTGTATGCCAGGATACGGGATACGCCGTTATCCTTGCCGAAATCGGTCAGGACGTACACATCGAGGGTAAATTTTTCTCTGACGCAGTCAACAGCGGAGTGCGCCGTGCATATGAAGATTTTTGTTTTCGAAAAAGTATCTGCGACCCGATCACGCGCGTCAACACAGCGGACAATACCCCCGCTTCCATCCACACGGAAATCGTGCCGGGTGACCGTATAACGCTGACCTTTCTTCCCAAAGGTTTCGGCAGTGAAAACATGTCCAGGCTGTTCATGCTCACTCCCGCCAAAGGCGTTTCCGGCATCATCGACTCGATCGTCGAAACCGTCCGACTGGCAGGCAGCAAACCTTGCCCGCCCGTCTATGTCGGCGTGGGGATCGGGGGAACATTCGACACCTGCGCATTCCTCGCCAAAAAAGCTCTCACGCGCGAAATAGGTTCGGCGAACCCACGCGAAGATATTGCGGCAATCGAACGGGAAGCTCTCAAAAGAATCAATGATCTTCAGATCGGCGCGCAAGGATTCGGAGGCAAAACAACGGCCCTCGGCGTTTCCTGCGAATGGGCGCCCACCCACATTGCAGGTCTTCCCGTGGCTGTCAACATTCAATGCCATTGTGTCCGATGCGAGAAGATCACGCTTGAATAAACAGCTGTTTTATACTCTTTATGTCACACATACTACTTCATTTTCTTTAAAAAACGGGGTTTTATTATGAAAAAAATCACTCTGCCTCTTACAGATAATGTAATCGACAGCTTACAAGCAGGTGAAGGAGTTTTACTCTCCGGCACCATTCTCACCGGCCGCGATTGCGCGCACAAACGCATTTGCGAGTTTCTCGACCAAGGTACACCCCTTCCGTTTTCCTTTGTCGGCGAAACGATTTATTACGCCGGTCCCTGTCCCGCACCCGCAGGGAAAGCGTGCGGAAGCTGCGGCCCTACCACCAGCGCGCGCATGGACTCCTTTGCCCCGCGCCTTCTTGACCTGGGCCTGAAAGCCATGATCGGCAAAGGTGAACGCAGTGACGAAGTCTGCGCTTCCATCGTCAAAAATCACGCCGTCTATTTTGCCGCCATCGGCGGCGCGGGTGCGCTTTACGGAAACGCGATCCGAAAAAGTACACTCGTTGCTTTCCCCGATCTGCTCAGCGAAGCAGTCTACCGTTTCGAGATCGAAGATTTCCCCTGCATCGTAGCCATCGACTGCCGCGGCAACAGCGTCTATAAAAAATAATCCTGAAAAATTATTTTTTATGATATGAATATCTTTCATAAATAAAGCAAGACGAACAAGCATTCCGCCCTGTCTTTTACGAAGCAGATACGCTAAGATCGCAACATCTCAACCAAAGCCGGACAATTGATTTTAAAAAATTTTTTTCGCTAAAAATCCGCATCATTTTCATGTCTTTCAAGCGCTCGCAAATCACTGTCCGATCAAATAATGCCAGGCAACACAAAACCCAGCAAGCGGCAAATAATTACTTATCTCATCTTCGACAAGAAGCCGCC
>CATYEP010000128.1 GCA_958405585.1 uncultured Eubacteriales bacterium | reverse complement strand
TGTGTTTCGTACTCGCCGGGATCATCGGGAAAATCGTCGGCTGCGGCGGCATCGCAAAACTGTGCAGACATTCCTGGAAAGAATCCGCACAGATCGGCTGCGGCATGATCGCCCGCGGCGAAGTCGCGCTTGTCGTCTGCAATAAAGGGATCGAAGGAGGACTCTTCGCAGGCACCGCCATCGACCCTGTCGTGCCTGTGATCATGCTCGTTGTCCTCTCGTCCCTGCTCTGCCCCGTTCTTTTGAAATTCCTGTTCAAAAACGACAAACAGCTTCCCCTCGCTCCCGATCAAAACGCACCCGCTCTTTCCGCTTTGCCCGACGCGGCTTCTTCCGCTTCCGAGCAAAACTCCGCCGATCTTCCCTCAGATCCTTCCCCCGCCGCAAATTCCTGAGAAGTATTTTGCTAAAAAATTCAGGTAACCTGCTATTGTATCTGAAAAAATCGGCAATACGGAAAAAATGATAATATTTTAAAAGCGTCCTGCACGGTTTCACCGCGCAGGACGCTTTTTTGTAAAATTTATGATCATAAAATCTTTTCGGAAAGCAATTTGATCCCTTTTTCTTCCAGCAATTTTACTGCGCGTTCTGTATTTTCGACGCGCATGAGGATTTTCGCGGTATTATGATTGGTCAGGACAAACGAATACAGATATTCGATGTTTATTTCCGCTTCTTCCATCAGCTCCACCACTTCCGCCAATGCGTTCGGACGATCATTCACTTCCACGCCGATCAATTCCGTAATGCCGACCGTAAAACCTGCCTTCTTGAGGATTTCATACGCTCTTTCGTTGTCGCGCGCAATAAAACGGACGATCCCGAAATCTTTTGTGTCTGCGATCGACAGCGTAACAAAATCAATGCCTTCTTTCCCCAAAGCATTCGTCAGTTTATAAAGTCTGCCCGGACGGTTTTCCATAAAAACAGAAAGCTGTTTTACCAACATTTTTTCATTCCTCCTTATCCGAATTTATTGCTCTCGTCTGTCTATGACGCGCACCGCTTTGCCTTCGCTCCGTTTGATCGATCCACTCTCGCAAAGTTTGATTTTCGCACTCAATCCGATATACGAATTGACTTCCGTTTCCACTTTTTTCTTGATGCTTTCAATATCCGATACGCGGTCGGGCGTCAGATTACCCGCCAGTTCGATATCGATCTCCATTACGTCCAGATTGTTGACGCGATCCACATAGATCATATAATGCGGCGAAACCCCTGCCACGTTCATGATCGCCGCTTCGATCTGCGACGGGAATACGTTCACACCGCGGATGATCAGCATATCGTCCGAACGTCCCTTGACTTTCCCCATTTTGACCGTCGTTCTGCCGCACGCGCATTTCTCGTTTGTCAACGTACACAGATCGCGCGTACGGTAACGGATCAGCGGTTGTCCCGTCTTCGTGATCGTCGTGAACACCAGCTCGCCCTCGCTCCCGTACGGCAACGGTTCCAGCGTTTCGGGATCGATGATCTCAGGTATAAAATGATCTTCCTGCACGTGGCAGCCGTGTTTCTGCATACACTCCATCGCCACACCCGGGCCGCTGATCTCCGATAAGCCGTATATATCCAATGCGTCAATGTTCAGCAAACGCTCGATCTCTTCGCGCATCTGATACGTCCAAGGCTCCGCACCGAATACGCCGCCCTGCAGATTGAAGTCTTTGATGTCCATCCCCGCTTTCTCGATCTCCGTTCCCAAAAAAATCGCATACGAAGGCGTACAGCAAAGATGCGTCGCCCCGAAATCGCGCAAAAGCGTCAGCTGGCGGATCGTATTGCCCGCACTCGCCGGAACGGTGCTCGCCCCGATCTTCTGCGAAGCATAATGCGCACCCAGTCCGCCTGTGAATAGTCCGTATCCGTACGCCACATGCACCAGCGAATCTTTGGTCACGCCTGCCATCGCCAGTCCGCGCGCCGCCGCTTCCGCCCAGACATCAATATCGTTCTGTGTATACCCTACCACGGTCAGCTTGCCAGTCGTACCGCTCGACGCATGCACTTCGACTATATCGCTCTGCGGCGCCGTATAAAATCCGAAAGGATAGGCTGCACGAAGATCATGCTTTACCGTAAAAGGCAATTTACTAAGATCCGATACGCTCCTGATATCCGAAGGCTTGATCTTATATTCGTCCATTTTTGCGCGGTACGGTTTGCAATGATTGTATACGAGTTCAACCGTCTTGCGCAATCTCTCGCTCTGCAAATTTTCCATCTCCGAACGGGACAGACATTCATATTCCGGCTGATAAATATAATCTTTGAGTTTACCCTTCATTCTTTTACCCTTTTATTTAAACTGCGGCATACCCTAATTCAAATGCCTTTTTATTCATTTCGACCGTCTTTTGCGGAATGCTCGAAAGCAAAGCCGCTTCAAACGCATCTTTTTCATAACCCAGTTTTTTACAGAGCGCCCCCAGCATGACCGAGTTCGCCGCTTTCGCATTTCCCGATTCCAGCGCCAACGCCAATGCATCAATCCCCGTACCCCGGAGTTTGTTTTCAATCCCCTGCGGGTATTCCGCGGCTCCCGTAACAACAGGCATCGGCATGATCTCCTGCGTGGAATACAGAACTTCACCCTCCGCTTTCAGATAATGCGCATAACGCAGCGCTTCCAGTTTTTCAAATGCCAGAATAAAATCCGCACTCCCTTCGTCGATGATCGGTGATGCGATTTTGTCACCGATCCGCACATACGTCATCACGCTTCCGCCGCGCTGCGCCATTCCGTGCACTTCGCTCAGCTTGACATCGTATCCCTTTTCCAACGCATATTTCCCGAGCACACGGCTCGCCAACAGCGTTCCCTGTCCGCCGACTCCGACTATCAATATATCCATATCACCTGACCTCCCCGTCGATCGCTCCGAATTTGCAGACACCTTGGCATAACCCGCATTCCGTACACAAAGATACATCGATCGTAATGCCGTCCTTGCCGTTCACGATCGCAGGACAGCCCAGCTTCAGGCACGCCTTGCATTTTTTGCATTTTTCGTTTACGCGGAAGCCCTGATACAATTTCTTCGTCAGAAGCACGCAAGGTTTCTTCGCAATGACTACCGATACATCTTCGTTCGCAAGCGCCGCCTTCACAGCTTTTTCCGTCGCCGCAAGATCGCCCGGATCTACCGTCACCACGTCTTTTACGCCCACCGCACGGCATACTTCTTCCAAATCCAATTCATATGTAGGCTCGTTTTTGATCGTCTTGCCCGTTGCAGGATGGTTCTGATGCCCCGTCATTCCCGTCGTACGGTTATCTAAAATCACGACCGTAACCTTCGCTTTATTATAGACGGCATCGATCAGCCCCGTAATTCCGCTGTGGATAAACGTCGAATCGCCGATGACCGCCACAGAATGTTTGTGAGCTTGAGGATCTGCCTTATCAAACCCGATCGCCATCCCGATGCTCGCACCCATGCAGACAACGGCATCCATCGACCCGAGCGGCGGCACCGCTCCCAAAGTATAGCACCCGATATCGCCCAAAACATTGAGTTTCAATTTGGACAACACATAAAATACGCCGCGATGCGGACAGCCCGCACAAAGCACGGGAGGACGCGCAGGAACCGATTCAGGAGATACTTCCGCTTTTTCTCCCAAAACTTTTTCGCGGATAAGTTTTGCAGAAAATTCACCGCAGCGCGGGAATATATTTTTTCCCTCTACAGCTATGCCGTGCGCTTTGATCTGCGTCTCCAGATGCGGCGCCAATTCTTCCGCCACAATGCAACGCTTCACGCTCTTTGCAAATTTTTCAATGAGCTTATACGGCAAAGGCCAAACTGTGCCGAGTTTAAGAACGCTCGCTTCGGGCAATGCTTCCTTGACATACTGATAAACGCCGCCCGCACAGATAATGCCCAGTTCTTTGCTGCCTTCTTCGATCCTGTTGATCGCAAATTCATTGGAATCTTCCGAAAGTTTTTGCGTACGCTCTTCCACCACCACGTGTTTGATGCGTGCGTTTGCAGGCATCATGACATATTTCGCTATATTCCGCTCGTATGACTTTACGGGCAATTTCTCACGTTCGCAAAGCTCCACAAGACTCTGCGAATGCGCCACGCGCGTCGTAATCCGCAAAATCACAGGGGTGTCGTATTTTTCGGAAAGTTCAAAAGCCAATTTGGTAAAATCTTTCGCTTCCTGACTGTCCGAAGGCTCCAAAACGGGTACCTGCGCACTGACCGCCGTCAGCCGCGTATCCTGTTCGTTCTGCGACGAAAATACCGACGGGTCATCAGCCACCGCTATGACCAGCCCGCCGTTCACTCCCGTATATGAAGCCGTAAACAGAGGATCACATGCCACGTTCAGTCCGACATGCTTCGTCGACACGATGGTACGCGCGCCGCGGATAGACGATCCGACCCCGACTTCCAGCGCCACTTTTTCATTCGGCGACCACTCGCTGTATACGTCATCGTAACGCGCAAGTTCTTCCGTGATCTCCGTCGACGGCGTGCCCGGATATGCGGCTGCCACTCTTACACCCGCCTCCCATGCGCCGCGCGCTACTGCAAAATCTCCTAACATCAATTTCTTCATATCTGTAAACCTGACCTGATATTTTATACTTTTTTACCGCAGTGCGGATCCACTTCAGTTTTTCCTTAGATCCGTAACCCGCTTGACTTTCCCTTCCGTACGCTTGATCGAGAACGGCTCGACCAGCTTAACTTTTACGTCGATCTGCAAAACAACACGCAATCTGTGCCTTATCTTCGCGACCAGCTCTTCCAGTTTGAAATAATCGGTCAGAAGATTTGCATCGTCCACTTCCACCCGCACTTCCAGCGTGTCCATGTAATTGACCCTGTCCACAATGATCTCGTATGTCTTGCCCAGTTCATCCATACCCATCAGCACGCTTTCGATCTGCGACGGGAACACGTTCACCCCGCGGATGATCAGCATGTCGTCCGTCCTGCCGACCACACGCGACATGCGCGCCAGCGTCCTGCCGCATTTGCACGGCTCGTACGTAAGCGACGTGATATCTTTCGTCCTGTATCGCAGGATCGGCATACCCTCTTTGACAAGCGTCGTCAAAACCATCTCGCCTTGCTCGCCTTCTTGCAAGACCTGATTTTTTTCCATATTCACGATCTCGGGATAAAACATATCTTCATTGATATGCATACCCGCTTTCTCACGGCACTCTCCCGCAACCCCCGGCCCGCCGACTTCCGTCAGACCGTAATTTTCCGTGGGAAACGCCCCGAACAGCTTCCGCAACGATTCATGCGTTTCCGCCGTGGACGCTTCCGCCCCCATGCAGACCAGACGCACTTTTAAATCCTTGAGGATCCCTTCCTTTTTCGCCGTCTCCGCCAGGTACATCGCGTAACTCGGCGTTGCAATCAGAGCCGTCACGCCGAAATCCCGCATCAGCATCAGCTGACGCTCCGTGTTGCCCGTCGACATCGGCACGACCGTCGCTCCCAGCTTTTCAATGCCGTAATGAAGCCCGAATCCGCCCGTAAACAGCCCGTATCCGAACGCAACCTGGAATATATCTTCATCCGTCGCTCCCGCCATCGCCAGAAGACGCGCTATACACGTCGACCAGTTGTCAAGATC
>CATYEP010000127.1 GCA_958405585.1 uncultured Eubacteriales bacterium | reverse complement strand
TCCAAAAGCAACGCCGATAACCGTTCCTTTTGCTCCGCTTTCCTTTCAAGGGCGGATATTGTCTTTTGATACAGATCTTCAAACTCCGCATCGGAAAGTTCTTTTTCCTCTTTTCCCTTCCCCTTATAATCGCCAAGTTCCTGCAAAAGACGGGAAAGTGCGGAAAACCGTTCCAAAATCTGCGGATCCGCGTCTTTCTTTTCCGCAAGATGCAAAATTCCCAATTCACGCAACGACATCAGCATTTCGTCTTTCCGCGAATTTTGCCCCGCAACACAGACAACTTTCATTTTTTCGATCATGACGTTGCCCCCTGCCGCTTTTTCTTCGCGATTTTTCCGCGGACAACGGCACTTGTCTGCTGATCGCCCAGGTATATCTCAATTTTTCGGATATTTTCCTTCGCCTCCGGAATCTTCACCTTTTCAAACAGATTGACACGCTGCGACGTGAGCCGCAATTCCCGATTCAAAAGTTCCACTTGATTCCGTATCGTCTTCAACAGCGCGTTGCCCCTCGATATCTCACGCAGACGAACCAGCGCTTCATCTACCCAAAACGGATAATCGGCCACATCATAAACGATCTCTTGAAAGGTCAGTTCCTTAAATACAGGAACGGATACCCCCGCAATATTTTCCCGCACACATACAACTTTGTCCGGGATCACAAGCTTTTCGATCTTCTTTTCTTCCGCAAACGAACTATTTTCCGCAAAGACCGCCACCCAGTCGTCCAGTCCGTCCACCAAGGCAAACAGCTCCTTTTCCCGCTTCTCCAGTTCGGCAACCGATTTCATGATGACCGTCTGCAACTGCTGCTTTTTCAGTTGCAGCGTCGGAAGATACCTTTGAAACTGCCGCAGCTGATCTTTTTGCTTTTTTAAATCGTTCTTTGTTAATTTTACGGCACCCATACCCTCTTCTCCTTATTCGGATTTCAGGTCTTTGGGCCATCTTTCACGGATCAGATTCGTCTTCAGCCCCGTTTCATTAGGTTCAAAACACTCCGCAAGTATTTTCCACCCCAGATCCAGCGCCTCTTCCAGAGAAATATTCACACGCAGATCCATCAGCTCATCCTCAAACAGTTTGCCGTATTTGAGAAGTTTTTCGTCCCATTCGCTCATCAGAAAACCCATGGATTTTTTTTCCAGACTCTCTTTATAAGCACTGTACAATTTGATCATGCAGTCCATCAGCGCACGGTGATCGCTCCGCGTTTTGCCGTTGACGTTCTGTTTTAGTCTGGACAGCGATCCGAACGGCTCGATCCTGCCGCCTTTGAGATAGTACTGCCCCTCCGTTATGTACCCCGTATTGTCGGGGACAGGATGCGTGACATCGTCCCCCGGCATGGTCGTAACGCTTAAAATGGTCACCGAACCCAAACCGTCGAAGTCGACCGCCTTTTCATAACGCGATGCCAAACAGCTGTACAGATCGCCCGGATACCCACGGTTGGAAGGCACCTGCTCCATCGTGATCGCCGTTTCCTTCTGCGCATCCGCAAAGTTCGTCATGTCCGTAAGAAGAACCAAAACACGCTTCCCGTCCAGAGCAAACCGCTCCGCTACCGCCAGCGACAGATCGGGAACAAGCGTACATTCCACAGTAGGATCCGACGCCGTATGAATAAACATCACGGTGTGGCCCATCGCGCCGCTCTTTTCCAGCGTATCTTTGAAAAAGAGAAAATCATCGTATTTAAGCCCCATTCCGCCCAGCACGATCACGTCCACTTCCGCCTGCATCGCAATGCGTGCCAACAGTTCGTTGTAAGGTTCGCCCGATACCGAAAAAATCGGAAGTTTCTGGCTTTCCACCAGCGTATTGAACATGTCGATCATCGGAATGCCCGTACGTATCATCTTTTTCGGAACGATCCTGCGCGTAGGATTGACCGAAGGCCCGCCGATCGGGATCATATTCTCCGTCAATGCGGGGCCGTTGTCCTTCGGTACGCCCGACCCTGTAAAAATGCGACCGAGAAGATGATCGGAATAGGATACCATCATCGGCTTCCCCAGAAATTTTACGGGATCCGTCGTGCTGACTCCCTGCGTCCCTGCAAAAACTTGCAAATAAACAAGATCATTGTCCAACTTGATGACGTTTGCATAACTGTCACCGACCAGCGCCAGATCGCCGTTCCGTACACCGCTCGCCCGAACGGATACCACGTTGCCGACGATCGATTGTATTTTCGTGTATATTTTTTGCATATCAGACCGCCTGTTCGCAGGATCTTGACCGATAAAATTCCCTGATCGTTTTTTCCTGCTCGTCAAATTTATCTGTTTTGAATTCGATTGTATGCCAGTCGAGAAGCTGCTGCCTCAGTTGATTGAAAAAGGCACGTATTTCGCTTTTGCTGTCCATGCGATAGGTCTTTTTGAGAATGTCGTACATTACTTCAAACACGCGGAGCTGACGTTCCGGTTCACAAGCAGCGTCCACCGGATCGAAAGAATCCTGCTGAAGATACGCCGCGTCCAAAAGCTCGCCTTTTTGGTATGTTATATAATCCTCTTCGGAAATACCCTCTTCTCCCACAACCTTCATCATCTGGTTGATTTCCGTACTGCGGATCAGAATTTCTCTCGCTTCGTCCACTTTTCTCTGCTCCGCGATCCCTTTGTATTTCGACCACGAATCGATAGGATGAATGGCGGGATACTTGCGCGCATCCGAACGCTCACGGGACAGACCGTGAAACGCGCCGACTACTTTCAGCGTCGCCTGCGTGACGGGCTCTTCAAAGTTTCCGCCTGCGGGCGAAACCGTTCCGCCGATCGTGACGGACGCCACTTTTCCGCTTCGCACCCGTACCTTTCCCGCTCGTTCGTAAAAGGATGCGATGACCGATTCGAGATACGCAGGGAACGCCTCATCGCCCGGTATCTCTTCCAGACGTCCGCTCATTTCGCGCATTGCCTGCGCCCAACGGGATGTAGAATCGGCAAGCATCAGCACCGAAAGCCCCATCTGCCGATAATATTCCGCAAGCGTGATCGCCGTATACACGGACGCTTCACGCGCCGCTACGGGCATGGACGACGTATTGCAGATGATGATCGTCCGCTCCATGAGCGATCTGCCCGTGCGCGGATCGGTCAGCTCAGGAAATTCTTTGAGTATCTCCACGACTTCGCCCGCGCGCTCTCCGCACGCGGCGATGATCACGATGTCCACGTCCGCATTCTTCGCTTCCATATGCTGGAGCACCGTTTTCCCTGCCCCGAACGGTCCGGGTACACAGAACGTTCCGCCCTTCGCAATGGGGAGAAAAGTATCGATACAGCGGATTTTCGTAATCAGCGTTTCGTCCGGACGCAGCCTCTGTTCATAACAGGTGATCGGCTTTTTGATCGGCCAAGTAAATACCATGGAGAGAGTTTTCTTCTCCCCTTTCCCGTTACCGATCACGGCGATCTGATCCCGGACATTGTATACGCCTTTCGGCACGACCGATTCTACCGTCCAGTCTTCCTCCGAAAGCCCGAAAGGCACCATGATATGATGCGTGAACAGCCCCTCCGGTACCGTACCGATCGTGTCCCCGGGTCGGACTACATCCCCTGCTTTGACGGCGGGGGTAAAATCCCAAACTTTATCGGGGATCGGATCCAGATATTCCCCCCGTTCCAGAAAAAAACCGCATTTTTCGGCAAGTTCGGGAAGCGGATTCTGCAATCCGTCATAAATCTGCGTCAAAAGTCCGGGGCCAAGGGAAACGCTCATCAGCTCTCCCGTAAATTCTACCCCGTCACCTACCTTGATGCCGTTTGTCATTTCATAGATCTGCATATCGGCGACATCGCCGCCCACACGGATGATCTCGCCTTTCAACCGTTTTCCGTCCACAAGCACGTAACCCACCTCGTTCTTGCGAATGGAGCCGTCCAGTCGGACGGATACAAGGTTTCCGTTTACGCCCGCTACGCTTCCTGTAATATGATCCATCGTTTTACTCCCGTTCCCCGATCAGTATCTGCTGCTGCAACCCGTGCAGTATGCGGCCCAGTTCCGCCTTGCCTTTCTTCTGATCAAAAACATTTTTTCTTTCCAACAATTTCAGTTTCAGCGCATATCCCATCAGCGCATGATCGTCAAAATAATGCGTACCGATCAGTTCGTTCAGCTTTTCAAATTCCAGCGCGAGCAAAGCCTTCTCCGCTTCCAGCGGATTCTTCCCGCCGACCGCGGCGGAAATCATTTTAAATACGCTTTCGTCCCGCTCCCCTGCGTTCTGTACCTGCTTCCCCGACCGCTGGTTGCGATAACGGATCAGTTCCCGCTCAAAAACAGTATAAAATTCCGACCACTCCGAAAGCAACGGCCCTTTCCCGAAAGAAAGCGTCAGGTTTTCCAACACAGAATATTTTGCGGCACTCACTGCCGAACGGCACTTTCCGAGAAAATCTGCGTACGTCAAGGGCGGACTCATGTCTGCCTTAAGCATCGGCAGACTCGAAAGCAAATAATAATACGAAGCCATTTTATTCTCCCGATCAGACCACTAAATCCGAGAAAAACGGCAGAAGCATCTGCATGATCGCTTCATCGGTACAATCAAAATACCCCGATCCGTCCTTTGCCGCCAGACGAAAGCCCGCACGCACGTTGGGATTTGCTTTGATCTCAAGCCCCCCGCGAATCTTTTCCGCAAGCTCCCCTCTCAATGCGTCCGTGACCTCACTCACTTCCGCCGTGTATCGGGCGAGATCTTCGCCGCTCACAGCGGCAAGGATCAACTTCGCAAGCAATGCCGCATTCATCGATTTTGAAATGTCTGCCGAAAGTATTCTTTCAAACTCGTCCCGCACGGAATTTTTAAAGGAAAGCATCGCGTCCCGCTTTGCGTGTTCCGCCGTTGTCTTTACGCTCTCCTTCATGATCTTGATTTCCTTTTCCGTTTTCGCGCGGACTCGCTCCGCTTCTTCCTGCGCGGCTGCCACAATATCCGCCGCCTGCCGTTTCGCATCCGCCACAATGCGCTCCGCTTCCGCATGCGCTGCTTCCACTCCGTCTTTCTTGATCGCGCTGATTAAATCTTGGACTTGCAATTCCACGTCCCGTTTCTCCTTTTTACAATCCTTACCTTTCCATTTTACCTGCTTTCCGTAAAAATGTCAATAATGTCAATATGGTATTTTTACGTTTCCTGCATATTTTTCATACTATGCCTCCCTTTATCGATATAAATACAGCCTTCATATCCACAGAAAAGACCGATCCCCACATCAAACAGCCAGCCTTTCAACGTATCCGGTAGCAGGCACATTTTCAGCTCCCGGAAATCCCGTACTTCCCGTACTCCCCCCTTGTCAAATTTCCGAAATACCACCCGAATAAACAGCTCGCTCAAAAACACAAATAACCCTGATTATGCCCCCACGCGACAATATATTGGCATAACGTCACACAAAAAACAATACGATTCCCCATTTTTTCTGCGCAGCCGACAAGAAAAAACGTACTTTCATGATATAGCGATTTTTTGTTTAATACTTGACTTGCACATAACTGTGTGATAAAATAAACACATGATGAAATAATCAGATGGGAGGAGAATATGAATTGCAAATTTTGCAATGCGGAACTCGAAGAAGGTGCCGTATACTGTCCGCAATGCGGGAAACGCGTTGACGGAAAAAAACGCTGCGA
>CATYEP010000126.1 GCA_958405585.1 uncultured Eubacteriales bacterium | reverse complement strand
AACGGATCAGGTCATCCGCACGGATTTTCATCGTAATTTCCTCAATCACAGCAGTCCTCCCGGTCCGCTTCGTCGCGGATCATCTTCGCATAATTTTCTTTTAACTGTTTATAATTTTCATACTTTGAAAGATCGATTTGCGGCATTTTCAAAGATACGTCATCCAATTTTTGCGACATCTGCACCGCCGCACGCTTTGCCCAGATCAGGCTTTCCAAGAGCGAATTGCTGGCCAGCCTGTTTTTTCCGTGAACGCCGATGCAGGCCGTTTCACCCGCCGAATATAAGCGTTTCATGCTCGTATTTGCATTTAGATCCACTTTAACGCCGCCCATAAAATAATGCTGCGCCGGCACTACCGGGATCGGCTGTTTCAGAACGTCATACCCTTCCTGCAAACAGCGCTGCCGGATCGTGGGGAAATGTTCGAGAATGGTTTTTTCGCCCACCGGCCGCATATCCAGCCATACATGCTTTGTCCCGTCTTTTTTCATCTGCGCACGGATCTCGCCCGTCACGATATCCCGCGGAAGCAGTTCGTTACAGAAACGCTTTCCGTTCTTATCCAGCAGTACTGCCCCTTCTCCCCGCACCGATTCGGAAATCAGGAACCTGCGTCCGTGCTTTTGAGAATAAAACGTCGTCGGATGAATCTGCACATAATTTAGATGCTCCACGGCGATCCCGTTTTTCAAAGCAATCGCCAGAGCGTCCCCCGTCAGATGTCGATAATTCGTGGAATGTTCATACAGTCCGCCGACGCCGCCCGTAGCAAATACGGTGAATTTCGCATATACAGTACCCGATTCGCCCGTATTTACATCGCGCAGCACTCCGCCGAAACACTCATTGTCCTGACAAATGATGTCCAGAAGTTCCGTATATTCGCGGATCACAATATTACGGCGCGTGCGAGCCAGCGCAAGCAGCTTGCTCGTAATTTCTTTACCCGTCACATCGTCATGAAAAAGTATGCGCGGCCGCGAATGCCCGCCTTCCCGCGTAAAACGAAAATTCCCCTGCTCATCCCGCGCAAACTGTACACCGTCCGCAACCAGCTCCGAAATCATCTCCGGCGAAGAAAGGATCATCTGCCGCACCGCCGTTTCGTTGTTCTCATAATGCCCGGCACGCATGGTGTCCTCAAAATACCCTTCATAATCTTCCGTTCCGCGCAGCATACAGATCCCGCCCTGCGCCAGAAATGAGTCGCTTTCATCCACCGCCGCCTTTGACAGCATCAGGATCTTTGCATCACGTGAAAGATTCAGCGCACAGCATAACCCCGCAACACCCGTTCCGGCGATCAGGACGTCATAGCTTTGTTCAATATTCTTCATAACGTATCCTCTCTTTTCTTACAGCACACTACTTCGCCAGTTGTAACATACGTTCCAAAGGTTTCCGCGCCGCGTCCATCAGCCCGGCATCCATTTTCACTTCGTACCCGCCGCCCTGCAGGCATTCCAGAACTTTTTCGGGCGTAATTTTTTTCATATCCAGACATACAGGCGTCACCGGATAGAATACTTTTCCCGCACAGCGGCGCTGCAACTCGTACAGCACGCCCGGCTCGGTTCCCAGTATAAATTCCTGCGCCGCACTCTTTTGCGCATATTCGATGATCTCCGAAGTACTGCCCACAAACGCCGCCAGGTCGCAGACCTCTTTGCGGCATTCGGGATGTACCAGAAACTCCGCGTTCGGATGCGCGCGCAATTCGCTTTGCACGTCGGATGCCAGTAAAACCGCATGCACCGGGCAATAACCGCCCGAATAATAAAAAGTCTTCCCCGAAACCTGTTTGCTCACATATGTACCGAGATTTTCATCCGGAATAAACAGAATATTCTTTTCGGGCAGAGCCGATACGATCTTCACTGCGTTGGATGAGGTAACACATACATCGCACAACGCTTTCAGCTTTGCTGAAGAATTGATGTAACAAACTACCGCCAGATCGGAAATCTCCTTTCGCAACTTTAAGATCTGCGCTTCGTCAGCCATATGCGCCATCGGACAATCCGCCGTTTCGTCCGGAAGAAAAACCCGCCGCATCGGATTAAGTATCTTCGCGCTCTCTCCCATAAACCGCACCCCGCAGAATACGATCGTGTCTTTGTCCGTCTTCGAAGCGACCTTGGCAAGATAAAACGAGTCCCCCACATAGTCCGCCATTGCCTGCACCTGCGCATCTACATAATAATGCGCCAGGATCACCGCATTCCGCTCTCTTTTCAGTTTTTCGATCTCCTGCATATCCATATAGATTGTTCCGACCTCTCGCGCCGAAAATTTTCAGCCCTGTTTTTTTGTTACACTATACACTAAAAATTGACAACTGTCAAGACAATAGACAAGGCATAAAAAATTTTCCGACAATGCAAAGCGCGCGCAAAAAATGTTTTTTGCACGCGCTTTTTTATCCTGTTTTACAAAGAATAAACAAGTTTTTCCGAAGATTTATTATATCCGGATTTGTATAATTTTTTAGCGGCAGTCTTTGACCATATACCCCAACGCATTTAAACAAACATACGACGGTCCAATTTTTGCACGGAGAATCGGCGTTGAGCGCGTTGATTACCGAGAGCAATGCGGTTACGATCACATATTGACTTTTAAAGTATCGGCAATTTCTTTTCCGGAACTGGTGCCGATGCGATCGGCGCCGGCGGCGAGCATTTCGCGGAACTGTTCCGCCGTCTTGATACCGCCAGACGCTTTGACACAGCAGGCGCCTTTGACTGTATCTTTAAGCAACCTGACATCTTCCGCTTTTGCGCCTTCGCCGAAATAGCCTGTGCTGGTTTTGACAAAAGCCGCTCCCGCATCGCGGGCGCAGAGCGCCGCTTTGACCATTTCATCGCGCGTGAGAAGGGAAGTTTCCAGGATCACTTTTACAGGGCTGCCTTTCGCCGCCTTCACAACCTGCTTGATTTCGCGCTTCACGTACGAATAATTTCCGTTTTTGACGGCGGAAACACAGATGACCATATCGATTTCATCCGCCCCGTCGGCAATGGCGCGTTTCGTCTCAAAGACTTTTGTTTCCGTCTTGTTTTCGCCCATCGGGAAACCTACGACGCACGCAATTTTGATCTGCGGAGCGTTTTTTAAAAATTCGTTGCATGCCGACACATACACCGGCTGAACGCAAACCGAATAAAATCCGTATTCCACCGCTTCCGCACAAAGTTTGCGGATATCCTCGCGCTGCGCCGTCTGTTTCAGAAGCGTATGGTCGATGGTTTTCAAAAGTCTGCGGATCTCCAGGATCTTTTTCTGCCGCTTGAATTCTTCAAATTCCGCCATTTCATCCGCCGAAATAGAAGTTTTCCCGCTCGCATCCTTGACCTCTGCGCGCTCCGTGAGCTTTTCATTCTGTTCTGCCTCCGCAGGCGCGGTTTCCTTTTCCTTTATTTCCTCTTTTTTCTTACCGAGTCCGAACATCAAAATTTCTCCTTTCCGATAAAACTGTAAACCAGCGGCCGCGCACGATAAGAATCTTTCACCGCAAACGCGCTTTCCGCCAACAGGATCGCATCCTTATTTTCCTTTGTGTAAAAAATTTCAGCGATCGGTTCCCCTTTTTCCACGCGGTCGCCCGCGCGCTTTTTCAAAACGATCCCGACAGTATGGTCTATCGGATCCCCTTCTTTCAGGCGACCGCCGCCCAGCTGCGAACAAGCCTTGCCCAGTGCAAGCGCCGAAACATGCAGTCTTCCCGCACGCGGCGCACAGACAAGAAGTCGATTGGGAGCCAGCGGCAGCAAAGAAAAATTATCGACGGCGCGTACGTCGCCCCCCTGTGCCGAAACGATCTGCTTCAGCTTTTCCAATGCGGCCCCCGATTCCACCGCCCGTTTTATTTTTTCATCCGCCTGCTCTTGTGAAAGTCCTTCGGACATCTCCAGAATTTTTCGACTATGATACAGTGAAAGCTCCGACAGCGCATTCTTTTTCCCTTTCAGTATTTCGATCGCTTCGCGCACTTCCGCATTGCAGCCGATATTATCCCCCAGAGGGACATCCATACAGGTGACCGCCGCTCCGACCTTTCGCCCGGCGGCCGTTCCGATCCTGACCATCAGTTCCGCCAGTCTCACCGCATCCGAAGGCCGACGCATGAACGCACCCTCGCCGTACTTTACGTCCAGCAAGATCACATCCGCAAACGATGCCAGCTTCTTGCTCATCACGGAAGAAGCGATCAGAGGAATACTGTCCACCGTCGCCGTAACGTCGCGTACCGCATACATGCGTTTGTCCGCAGGCACCGTATTTTTCGTCTGCCCTGCGATCGCCGCGCCCACTTTGTCCACCTGCTTTTCAAACTCTTCCGCCGAGAGCGTAACACGAAGATTCGGAAAACTTTCCATTTTATCCAGCGTTCCGCCCGTATGTCCCAGGCCTCTGCCGGAATATTTGGCACACTTCACTCCCAAAGACGCCAACACGGGCACAAGGATCAACGTCGTGGAATCGGACACACCGCCCGTCGAATGTTTGTCCGCATAGATCCCCGACACGTCAGGTTTCTCCGCACACACTCCGCTCTTTGCCATCGCGTCCGTCAGGAAAAAACATTCTTCGTCCGTCATCCCCCGCCAGAGAACCGCCATACAAAACGCTGCAATCTGCGCATCCGATGCACTTTCGTCCGTCACCATGCGCACAAAGGCGCGGATCTGCTCCTCACTCAATATTTTGCCGCGTTTTTTTAATTCTATGATATCGTATGCCGTCATGCGACAAAACTCCCCCTTTCTTGTCATTTTCCGCCCCGCCGCACCTCAGCTTCTGTGATATAATACAGAAAAATGCCACGGGGGTGTTTATGAATTTACTTGCATCCACTCTCTGGGGCGGCGTTTATCTGCTGATCCTGTTCGGCCTGTGTTTCGGCGGAGTTATATCCGTGCGGATCCTTCAACAGCACATCCGCGACGCAAAAAACGCTCCCCCTGAACCCAAACCAACGCCGGAAAAACCCGCCAAATCCGAACAACCCGAAAAATCAACTCCCAAAGAAGTCTATTATATCGTCGAAAAAAAGCGTGCACGTACCAAACAAAATTACTCCAAACCTAAAAAGATAAATTTCGAATAATTTGCTTCGGAGCCGCGCGCAATAAAATTGCGCGCGGCTCCGATTTTTTAATCTTCATAACGGCGTACGTTATTCCCCTCGTCCCAAAGACGTTCCAAATGATAAAACAGCCGCGATTCGTCATTGAAAACGTGCACGATCACATCGCCGTAATCCATGACGCCCCAACGTCCTTCGCGAACGCCTTCCGTTCTGCGGGGTTCTATGCCTGCTTTGGAAAGATGCTCTTCCAGATTTTCGCAGAGCGATTTGACCTGCGTTGTGCTCCTGCCGCTGCAGATAACAAAATAGTCGCAGATCACCGTCTTTTCGCGTACGTCAACCATAAGGATATCTTCCGCTTTCTTGGAAGATAAAAATTTGCAGATCTGCTGTGTGAATTCAAGAGATTCCATTTACTTTTTTCTTAACTCCTTGTAATATTCATATGCACGGAACGTAAGCGGATAAATCGCGCCCTTCCTTTTTTTCAAATACTTCAGTTCGTACCGAAGCGCCCGATACATACATTCATCGAGATCCCGCACGAACCAGGCACGCAGGGATTTAATATGCGGGAAATCTCTTCCCTCTTCCAGCATATCCGAAAGAAAAATCAGCTTTT
>CATYEP010000125.1 GCA_958405585.1 uncultured Eubacteriales bacterium | reverse complement strand
TTGTAAAACCCCCGCCTGTGGTCCCAGTTTTTATCGGCGCCGACAGGCGGTTTTTCGTATAAAGCACGCGGCTCGGACGCCCAAAATAGTTGCGCGTCCGAGCCGCGTTGTATTTGTTTTCCTCTGAAGCTAAGTGGTATCCGTCAAAAGGATGAAGCAATCCGTCATCGGCATACAGGAAGGAAAAAGATCTGAAAAAATTACAGAGCGCGGATGCTTTCCACAGGTTTCTTCTTTGCAATACTATAAACGGGCAGGAAGGTCGCAATGAAAGAAGTAACGACAGCGATCCCAAGCATAAGGAGCAGGGAATAGGGGCCGAACACCAGCAAAGAAGCGGACAAAGCGGAAGCGATCAGATTATTCAGGACGTCGCAGAGGATGAAACTTGCAATGACCGCAAGAATAAAGCAGATGCCTGCAATAATTGTCGATTCGGAGAAGAAAATTTTAAACACGTCCGTGCTTCGTGCGCCGACGGCACGTAGGATCCCGATTTCCTTTTTCTTGTAAGTGATGGAAACGGAAATGAAATTGAACAAGAGCAGCATGGAGAAGACCGCCATTACAATGCCAATCCATAAAAAGACCTGTTCCATGCTTTGGATCGTAAAGTTTATAGTTTCGAGCGACAAGGAAACGGCCGTGTTAAGGGTGTACATAACGTCATGATCGTCGGGTACGCCGTTCCCTGCAACGAGGCTGTTTAAAGCCGTGCGGTCGGGAAACGAGAAAATGATGTATGAGAAGCATTCTTCGGGGGAGTATTCGTATTTTGTTTCGATCCTTTCCGAATATCCCGCATCGTCCGCATAGCGGTCGTACAGCTGCTGATATACTTGTTCGGAAAAGAATACTCCGCTTGAATAATTCCGCATGTCGAAGCCGTAGAAAAATCCTGCGATTTTGTATGAGCCGATATTGGTTTGACTTTCGTTGAGGAGATTCAGCGAGGGAAGCGTGATCTGGTATTCTTCCAAAAATGCGAGCACGGTTTCGAGCGCTTTGTCTATATCCTCTTTGCTCGCCGTGATCCAATTTCCTGTTTCGTAGTCGATGTATTCGCCCGAACTCAGACAGCGGATCGCGTTTTCGATTTCCGATTGCTTTTGGTTGTATCTTTCATTAAATAACGAAGAGATCAAAGAATCAAGATCGTAAGATGCCATATTTTTGATTTCCGCTTCTGCAGATTCTTTGGCGAACGATTCGATTTCTGTAACAGAATTTTTCAGTTGTTCTTCCACGTAAGCGTCGGCTTTCTGTGATTCGCCGCCGCTTGCCATATATTCTTCGTAAAACTTTTGGCGAAGTTCGCTTTCTTTTTGGTTGTAGAAGTTTTCGTACTGGGTTTGATAATTGTTTGAATAATAGTTTTGATAGATTTGTTTGTACTCTTCGCTGTGTTCGGCTTCCTGTGCGATTTGATCGTAGTATTTTTCATAAAAATCCTGCTGCAGGTTTTGTATGTAAGACGAGTTCTGGAGCAAGTATTCGATGACAGAAAAAGGTACCACGATTTCATCGTCGGCGAGGGAAGATTTATCTTCAAAGAGGTATAAAGATTGTAGGTAGTTTGTCTTATCTTTGTTGAAGGGAGCGATCGAATAAAAGCTCATGATATTTTCGCCGAAGTTTTCCGACTCGTTGTTTTGTAAATATAATCCGGATTTCATGTTGTTGAAAATATTTACGGGAGTGTTGGAATCGGAATTGCCGATGTAGGAGGAATTGGCCGCATAAAAGGAAGTTCCGACGAGCATTGCGCAGCAGACGTTGGTGGAAAGTTCTTTCTGAAGCGAACTTGCGAGTGTATAATCCTGCGCAGAGGTAAGTTGTTGAACTTCTTTCAAGGGGTCGTATTTTGAAGGCATATCGGCGCTGAATACGCCTTTTACGGTCACTTGGAAGGAACCGTTGGCGCTGATGCCGAGTTGTTTGCCGATGATATCCGAATAATTTTCGAGGGTAATTTCCTGGTTGTTGGAAATATCGAAGAGCTTGCAGTTTTTCAGAGAATCGAAGAGATAGGAAGAAATGACGACGTCGTTTTTGCCGAGTGCGGAGAGATCCGTATCGGTGAGCAGACGGAACATATCCTGCTGCGGTTCGGTTTCGATGAACAACCCGAAGGAAGAATTGTAATATTGGTTATCGGATGAACGGGATCCTGTA
Source organism: uncultured Eubacteriales bacterium (assembly GCA_958405585.1). Lineage (GTDB taxonomy): Bacteria > Bacillota > Clostridia > Christensenellales > Borkfalkiaceae > Borkfalkia. The sequence continues at coordinate 3,560 of CATYEP010000125.1, read as the reverse complement.
TTTGTGATGGAGTATGTACGGTTTTCTTCGCCGTAAGCACCCGCGGCTGCGCCGTATCTTTGTTTGTATTCGGCAAGTTCGGAAGGCGTAAATTTAGCCTTTCCCGTCGATTCGTACGAATGTTCGCCGTCGCCATAATTGTAAAAGCGGGTATAGCGGTATTCTTTGGCGATGCCCAGGTATTCATACCCCGCGTCTTCGAGAGTTTGGGCGTGCACGGAATTTTCGTCGTAGAAAGTGAGAGTAGAGAACAATCCGAACATGGTAAAAGCAATGAACGAGAGCAGAATGGTGAAGAAGAGTCGGAAAGGCTTGACTCTCATGCTGCTTGCCCCGATACGGATCGCATGACGGGCGGGGAGCTTGGAGCGGATGAACCGGCTGTCCTCGCGCGTGTAGGTGTGCTTTTCGATGTCGTCGTCGCGCGTGTTGCGGAAGGCTTCGCGTGCATTGTTTTCATCGATACGTGCAGCTTTTTTGAAGTCATCGATCTCTTTTTTGCCGCAGGATAGGAGTACATTTCCATGAGCGGACGCCAAAAAATCACGGATGCGCTTCAGGTCGGAATCGGTAAGCGCAGCCCCGTCTTTGACGGAAATGGTATCGTCGCCGATGAAAGAGAGATTGTCGCTGGTCTTTTTGGCGGCGATCTGTGTTTTCGTAACATCGGAGATAATTTTTCCGTCTTTGAGTTCGATAATGCGGTCGCCGTAAATTTCGGCAAATTCGCGATCGTGGGACACGACAATGACGAGCTTGTCCGCCGATAATTTTTTCAAGGTGTCGAAAACCTGCTTGCCGGTATTGGAATCAAGGGCGCCTGTCGGTTCGTCCGCCATGATGATTTCGGGATTTTTTACGAGGGCGCGGGCGATGGCAACGCGCTGTTTCTGTCCGCCGGAAAGAGTATTGGGTTTGCGTTTTGCGAAATTTTCCAGTTCGACCTGTTTTAAAATTTCCTGAACGCGCGACTTATCCTTGTTTTTGCCCTGCAGTTCGAGCGCCAGCGCAATATTGTCTTCCACCGAAAATTCATTCAGAATGTTGTATTCCTGGAAAACAAATCCGATAAACGTATTGCGATAACTGTCAAAATCCGATTGCGAAAAATCTTTGCTGCTTCTGCCTTTGATAATGATCTCGCCGGAATCGGGAGAGTCAAGCCCGCCGCACAGATTCAGCAGAGTAGATTTACCGCTCCCGGATTTACCGAGAAGAAAGACCATTCCCTTTTCTTCGAAAGTAATGGAAACTCCGTCCAGGGCATGAACGGGAGCGCCGCCTTTTGTTTTATAAACCTTTGTCAGGTTTTTAATTTCCAGCATCTTACAGCTCCTTCATTTTAATATGCCAAATTATTATACTATAACTTTTAGGATGCGTCAAGTATTCCGGAAAATGACGGTTTAAAATGTCGGGAGTACATAGAGCTAAAGCTTGACAATATAAGCGTAATATTTTATAATGATTCCGAAAAAATTAAGGGAAAGGAGCGATTTATGCAGGAAATGATCCGGGCGCTGGATGTACGGAAGACATTCACGCTTTCCAGGCGGCAGATGGCGATCGAGAAGACCCGCAGCAATAAAAAGGTCGCGTTGGACGGCTTGTCTTTTACGGCATATGAAGGGCAGATTTATGGTTTGCTGGGGCCGAACGGCGCGGGGAAAACGACGATGCTTCGAATCCTGGCAACGCTGATCAAGGCGGATTCCGGGGAAGCATATATAGCGGGGCATGAGGTTTCGCGCGAGGCGGAAAAAGTTCGCTCATCGATCGGATTTCTGACGAGCGAACTGAAACTGGAAGACTTTTTTACGCCGGCGTATCTTTTTACTTTTTTCGGAAGATTGCACGGATTATCGGATGACGTCATACAGAATAGGCGTCAGGTACTGTTTGAAAAATTCGGAATAGATCGTTTTGCGGAAGTGAAAGTAGGGGATTTGTCCACAGGTATGAAGCAGAAAGTTTCGCTTGTGATCTCGATCATTCATGATCCGGAGGTGATCGTGTTTGACGAGCCTACGAACGGTTTGGATGTGTTGACGGCAAAGGTCGTGACGGATTTCCTTGCGGAATTGAAAGGACAAGGGAAAAGTATCGTTATATCCACGCATATTTTTTCGCTGGTGGAAAAACTGTGCGACCGGGTTGGAATCATCATTGGCGGAAAGATGGTGAAAGAAGGGACGCTGGATGAGATTCGCGGTGAAAAAACGTTGGAAGACGCATTTTTTGAAATATACAAGGAGACGGCGGGAGAAGAATGAAAAACATACTGACGATCGTCCGCAAGGAATTTGCGCGGTTTTTTAAAGACAAGCGGCTTGTGATCGGAACTTTGATATTGCCGGGTCTTCTGATTTTTGTACTGTATTCGCTGCTCGGTTCGGTATTTTATGAAGGGGATAAAGTTTCGCTCGTACAGGTCGTGAATCCTTCCGAATTTTTTACGCCTGTTTTTGATCAGGCGTCGGAAGAGAGCGGCAGTGAGTCCGGGCTTATTTTTGAATATGTGGAAGATAACTCACAGGAATCGATCGATACACTGACGTCCCAGCTGAAAGCGGGGGATTTTCAGATTCTGATCATATTCCCCGAAAATTTTGATGCGGATTTGGCGGTTGGTAAGCCGACGGAGGAGCGTCCCAATATCGTTGTTCGCTATAATTCGGCGGATACGCAGTCGTTGTCGGCGTACAGTTTGGTGACGGCGCTCTTTGACGAAGCGGAAGATTCGATGACAGGGCTGTACAATGTGAATTTTGCGCAAAGCGGGGATGTTTCGACGGCGCAGGAAACAACGGCATCTTACTATTCGATGCTGCTTCCGTTCCTGATTCTGACTTTTTTGTACAGTGCCTGCATGGGGATCGCACCCGAATCCATTGCAGGAGAAAAAGAACGCGGTACGATCGCAACTTTACTGGTTACGCCTATCAAGAGGAGTGAGCTTGTGGTAGGCAAAATCGCGGCGCTGTCGGTATTGTCGGCACTGTCGGCGATCGGTTCATTTATCGGTACGTTTTTATCCATGCCGAAACTGATGGGCGGAAGTATCGGTGATATGTTTGCGGCATATTCGGCAGGTTCATATTTTGCGCTGTTTGCCGTAATGCTTTCGGCTGTGCTTTTGATCGTCTCTCTCATTTCCATCTTATCTGCTTTTGCAAAAAGTGTGAAAGAAGCGACAACCTTTGCCGTTCCCGTCATGATTCTGGTCATGGTTTTGGGATTGTCGTCGATGATGTTCGGGGTCGTCAATGTATTGCCCGTGTATTTCATCCCGATCTATAATTGTGTTCAGGTCATGTCGCAGATTTTTTCCATGCAGTTTTCTCCGCTTAGCCTTTTGGTGACACTTGTCAGCAATGCCGTGTATATAGTTCTTTTGGTTTTCATCCTTACAAAAATGTTTAAGAGCGAAAAAGTAATGTTCAAAAAGTAATTTAAAAGACCGTCCGCCGCCCGACGCAATTTTGCGTCGGGCGGCGGACGTCTGTTTCGCGCAAAATTTTAAGGCATTCGGTCAAAAATCAAAGTGTTTATGGCAAGGC
>CATYEP010000124.1 GCA_958405585.1 uncultured Eubacteriales bacterium | reverse complement strand
ATAATCCGTATATTCGCACATCCCCGTAAAAGACGACGCAGACAGTTATTTTTGCGACAGCCCTTATGGTAAAGCAAACCGGACTGTTGTTTTTATATCGTGCATACTTTGTTTTTTACGACAGACGGCTGTTTGTATCTGTATCGGATGCGGCAGCATTTGCAATCATTGAACTTATATTTTGCATTGTATTTACGCCCGTTTGCGCAAAGTTTTGTGTGCAAACGGGCGTAAAGTGAAAAGCGTCTGCGGCGATGCCGAAGACGCTTTTGCGAATCAGGGACAAAGGGGGACAACGGCGGTGCTTATTTGCAGCCGCAGCCGTTGCCGAACATATTGCACAGGCCGCCGTTTTTGCATACGCAGTAAGCGATGGCGAGAATGACGGGCAGATAGCAACTGTCGAGAATGTTATTCAGGATTCCGCTCTGCGAGCAGCACAGGATGAGCAAAAGGATAAGGATCCACAGGCAGCTGTTGCCGCCGAAGTTTCCGAAACAACCGTTCATTAAATTTTTCCTCCTGGTTTGCCGCAGCAGGGATTTTTTATGTATATATGCGTGCTGCGGCCGTTATTTTGGCATCTTTCGCGGAGATATCATAATTCCGCATCGGATGTCTTATACTCATATGTATTCTTTGGCGAAAAAAAATGTTACGGAAATTGTTAGCGGCGGGTAAAATTTTGCAAATTTATGATTTTTTTACCGAAATTTCCGCAAAATGAAGAGGGAAGGGATTGAGCAGAAAAAGTTTTCACATTCATTTACTTGCTATTGCGTGCCGTTTTTGGTATAATTATATCCCATGACAGGAATATTTGTTCCGGTCATATCCGCGGGAAACGCGGCATAAGCATAGATATGCGTGGGAGCGGCACTGAGGACAGGCTGGATCCCTGGATCGCATAAATACATTTTTTCACGGATATTCTTAAGGGAAATCCGATGGAGGCAAATTATGAAAAAGACGGCTTTTTTCTCTTCGAAGAACATTGCTTTTTTGGCGGTTCTTCTGGCACTGGTCATCGTGTTGCAGTTGGTGGGCACGCTGATCGGCAATCTCGGCGTTACGGCTCCGAGCCTTGTGTTGATTCCGATCGCGCTTGGCGCGATACTTCTCGGCCCGCTTGCGGGAGGGATTTTGGGATTTGCATTCGGTGTTGTGGTTGTTCTGGCGGGCGTAACGGGTTTGGACAAGTTTACGTTGATCCTGTTTACGGATCATCCGTTTCTGACAATTTTGCTTTGCCTTTTGAAAGGCGCGGCGGCAGGAGTTGTTTCCGGATTTGTTTTCAAGGCGCTGCGCGGTAAAAGCGAGGGGGCGGCCGTTGTAACGGCGTCGTTGGTTGCCCCGATCGTAAATACAGGGTTGTTTATTTTGGGCGCACTTCTCATGAGCGATACGCTGAATGCCAATTTTGTGGCGGACGGACAATCGGTTCTGTATTTTCTGGTCATCGGGTGCGCCGGATTGAATTTTGTTTTTGAGTTTATCATCAATGCGGTGGCGTCTCCGGCGATCTATACGGTCGTACGTGTAGTGGGAAAGATGATGCGCAACCGTGCGGGGGCAGTCCGCAGGGTCGGAGCGGAGTCGGAGCAGGTGCCGCAGGACAAGGCATGCGAACAGAGCGTGAAAGTGCGGAAAGCGGAAGAAAAATAACGGGAACGGACGGTGCGGCAAATGATTTTGTGTATCGACATCGGAAATACGAACATCAAGTACGGTTTATTTGAAGGGAACGAGCTGAAAGTTTCTTTCCGCAGTGCCACGGAATTGAAGCGTACGAGCGACGAATACGGTACGATTCTGACCAATATGCTTGCGATTCAGGGCATATCGAAGGACTGTATAGACGGGGCGATCATATCGTCGGTGGTGCCGGCGCTCAATTATACGATCCAGCACATGTGTGCGGGGTATCTCGGCGTGGAGCCGCTGATGGTCGGAGCGGGGCTGAAGACGGGGCACAACCTGCGCGTGGATGACGCGCGCGAAGTGGGCGCGGATAGGATCGTAAACGATGTGGCGGCGATACACAAATACGGCGCACCGCTGATCGTGATCGATTTCGGAACGGCGACGACGTTCAATGCGGTCAACGAACAGGGCGAATTTATCGGCGGCGCGGTGGCGCCGGGCATCCGCGGATCGATGGATTCTTTGGTATCGGGAACGGCGAAGCTTCCCCGTGTGGAGATCGAAACGCCGCGCTGTGCGATCGGGAAGAATACGACGACCAATATGCAGTCGGGGCTTGTGTTCGGTTTTGCGGGGCTTGTGGATTATATTGTGCGGAAAATGAAACGCGAGATGAAAGATCCGTCGGTCAAGGTAGTGGCGACGGGCGGGTTCAGCGAGATAATAGCAAAAGAGATTTCTTGCATCGACTGTGTGGATAAACTTCTCACTTTGCAAGGGCTTAAATATTTATATGATCTGAACAATGCGGCGGGCAGAAACTGAAGCGGCAGATAGATCGGATCGGTTCATTGACAGGAGGGCAAATTTCATGAAAACGATCGGCGTTGCGATACTTGGGCTGGGAGTTGTCGGGAGCGGCACGTACAAAATTCTTACGGAGCATCGTGAGTTTTATAAACGCACACAGAATGTGGATATCTCCGTGGAAAGCGTGTTGGAGATCAACCGTCAGCGAGCGCTGGATCTTGGTGTCGAGGAGAGCAAGATTTCCGACAATATCGCGGAAGTTGTGAGCAATCCGAATGTGGATATCGTCGTGGAAGTGATCGGCGGCGTGGAGCCTGCTCGCAGTTTTGTTCTGGCGGCGCTGCACAGCGGAAAGACGGTAGTGACGTCGAACAAAGAGCTTTTCTGTAAATACTGGCATGAACTGGAAAAAGCGGCGAAGCGCACGAACGCAGGACTGTACTTTGAAGCGAGCTGTGTAGGCGGGGTTCCGATCATCCGTACGCTGATCGACGGGATGCAGGCGAATGTATTGCATGAACTGACCGGCATCATCAACGGTACGACAAATTACATTCTCACGCGGATGACGCGCGAGGGATTAGGGTATCAGGAAGCGCTCAAAGATGCGCAGGCGCTCGGATATGCGGAAAAGAATCCGACGGCGGACGTGGAAGGTTACGATGCGGCGTACAAACTTTCTATTCTTGCGAGCCTTGCTTTTCATACAAAAGTGCCTTTGGACAAGATCTATCGGGAAGGCATCACACAAATTTCCTGTCAGGATATTGCGTACGGCGATGAACTCGGCTACGTTTTGAAACTTCTGGCGATTGGCAAGAACGACGGGGCGGGGAACATCGAAGTGCGTGTACATCCCGCGTTTATACGCAAAGATCATCCTTTGGCGTCGGTGAACGACAGCTTCAACGCGGTATTTTTGAAGGGCGACAGCGTTGGGGATATCATGCTTTACGGGCGCGGTGCGGGTGCGCTGCCGACGGGAAGCGCGATCGTGTCGGATGTCATTTATGCGGCAACGCACAGTGAAGCCAAATATGCTACGTTTAAAAATACGCAGTCGGCGGAACAGGGCATTAAATTTGTGACCGATTTCAAGAGCCGTTATTACATTCGTTTTACGGCGAAAGACCGTCCGGGCGTTCTTGCAAAGGTGGCAGGCATTTTTGCAAAATACAATATCAGCATTATCGATCTGATCCAGAAAGGCGAAGATATGGATACGATCCCGATTATACTCATCACGCATGAAACGGGTGAGCTGGCGGTACGGCGCGCGATGGACAAGATCGGACAGCTGGAAGACGTGACGGAAGTGAATTCGGTGATCCGTGTCGGAGGCTGAGAGATGGTCAACAGAGGAGAAAACCTGTCCGTCCATATAGCGGAGCATTTCAAGGGCGGCGACGGGGAAGTATTTATCAAAGACCTTACGGCAGGGAAAAAACCTGCAAATGTCCGTGTATGCAACGAAATGATGCTGTTGAAAAACAGTTCGATCGGTTTTCACAGGCATGACGGGGACAGCGAGATTATTTATATTTTGGAAGGCGAAGGCTTGTATCGCGACGGAGAGCAGGATGTGCTTGTAAGGGCGGGCGATACGCTCATTTGTTGCAGCGGGGAGAGTCATTCTTTGCGCAACGACTTGGAACAGCCTTTGAAATACCTTGCGTTCATTGTAACGGAATGATTGTTTTTGCGCGGCGCAGTGGATACTGCGCCGCGTTGTTCCATACGGAAAAAGGAGAAAATCATGCGGGCGGCGGTATTGGTAAACGCTTATATACGTTCGGCGGGAATGATACGTCAGGCGGAGCGAATCACGGAAGAATTGCGTAAAAGGGACGTGGATGTCGAGATCGTAAAAAACGGAACATTTTTATGCAGTGTACAAGAAAATGCGGTAACGTATCCTCAAAATTTTGATTTTGTCGTGTATTTGGACAAAGATAAATATCTTCCGCGCATGCTGGAGAAGGGCGGTTTGCATCTGTTCAATCGGGCGGAGGCGGTGGAACTTTGCGACGATAAAATGCTGACGTATATCGCTTTGGCGGGAAAGGGGGTGAATCTTCCGGAAACACTTCCGGCGCCGCTTTGTTATTATCCGGACGCTACGCTGCCGCAAGGGTATGTTGCTGAGATCGGAAGGCGGCTCGGTTATCCGCTGATCGTGAAGAAGAGTTTCGGCAGCTGGGGCATGGATGTGCGCCTTGCGGCGGACGAAAAAGAGCTGACCGCGATTGCGGAAGAATTCCGCATGGTACCGCATTTGTATCAGAAACGGGCGGGGATCTGCGGCGAAGATTACAGGGTTCTTGTCGTAGGAGGAAAGGCGATCGCGAGCATGAAACGGAAGAATGAAAAGGATTTCCGTTCAAACATCGAAGCAGGCGGAAAGGGCAGCCCGATACAGCTTCCCGAAACATTTCTTAAGGCGGCGGAGCGTTGTGCTGAGATTTTGGGGTTGGACTATTGCGGCGTCGACCTTTTGGACGAAAAGGGAGAACCGTATGTATGCGAAGTGAACTCGAACGCATTGTTTAATGAAGCGGAGCGCGTCACGGGTGTGAATGTTGCGGGAGCCTTTGCAGAGTATATGGTCGGGGAATGTAAAAGATTATAAGTACTTCGAAAAAGTTTTTGCGGAAAAGAGCAGATAGGTTTAGTTTGAATAAAATTTAAATATATTCATTTTTTTATGGGATTTAATGAATAAATTTAAAAACATTTGTATTATCTCCATTATAAATCGTTGACAAAGCAGGAGAGAAAGTATATAATCGTGTCAGTCAAGAAAGATTAATTTTTCAGGAGATATTATAATGAAAAAAGTATTAGGTATTTTGCTGGGACTGGCAACTATCTTTTCTTCCTGTGCTTTTGCTGCGGGATGTTCTGCGGATGATACGATCATCGTGCAGACGAATGCGTTTTTTGCTCCGTTTGAGTACTATGACGGCACAGAAATCGTCGGCGTTGACGTGGACATCATGAATAAGGTCGGCGAAAAGATGGGCAAGAGCGTAAAGTTCCAGGACGGCGATTTTGCAATCATTATCGATACGGTGAGCCAGGGCAAAACCGCAGATGTCGGAGCTGCAGGCATTACGATCACGGATGAACGTAAAGAAAAAGTGGAGTTTTCGATTCCTTATTATACTTCGGTACAGTACGTGATCTGGGATGAAGCGAATACGGATTTCACGGCGTCCAAAGCTGCGGACGGAACGACGGATGTTGTTTTCTGGGATGCGTTGAAAGGGAAAAAGATCGGAGTGCAGTTGGATACGACCGGGAACTT
>CATYEP010000123.1 GCA_958405585.1 uncultured Eubacteriales bacterium | reverse complement strand
TTGGGCTGATCGTATATCCGGTCGTAAAGCTGACGACTGCCGTAGGCGGATATATTATATTTTCTCTGTTGATTTTGGGAACGGCGTATCTGATTTATGCAACGGAAACGGCGTCGAAGGCGGCGAAGCGTCATACGGAAGTACCGCCGCAGGCTGATTATGCAACTTCGGACACATCTGCGCTGTATTCGTTGAATTATGCGGATCCTATGCAGCAGAAATCGGAGACGGAAAATGTGCAGGCATCGCAGATGTATGCGCAGCCTCAGCAGACGGTGGCGCAGCCTTCGCAGATGTATGCGCAGGCGCCCGAGAATTCGGCGGCGCGTTCCAAGCGGCTGTATGCGATCGGCGATGAGTTTGACATGAAGACAAAGCGTGAAATGCGTCAGGAAACGCGTCGGGCGGAAGAGGAACGCAGAGCGTCAAAAAATCAGCCGCAGAGTGCGCCGGTCAGCCCGTATGCGCAAAGCCACAGCATTTTGTATCCGGATCGCAAAGGTTCGGGAGATTACAGTTGGTATAACGAGCGGTTCGGTTCTGGCGGTGGGTCGTATTCGCCGTCGCGTTCGTCCAAAGCGGCGGAACCTGCACCGTTCGGCAGTTATACTTCCAACGGAATATTTGACAAAGATTCCTATTTCAATAACCCGAATCGCGGGGCGATCAGCCGTGAGCAGTATTCGAACAATTTCCGTGCTCCGGGGAGCAGTAATTTTTCGGAGGGGCATGAACTGAGTACGCCGCGTACTCCGGCGCCGAAACCGCAGGAAGAGAATTTAAAGCAGACCGAGCAGACGGCAAAAGAGGAAAAACCTGCTCAGACGTATTCTGATCTGTATGCGGACGGAACGGAGAATAACATTTCGTATTCAGAAAGACCGAAAAAAATCGTTACAGACACTACATCGCAAGCGGAACAGTCACGCAAACCGGAAGATTTTTACCGCAACGATGTTCCGACGGATTTTTCGTCGCGCGGAGAAAAGCCAGCGCATCATTCTGTTCCTTCAGATTCGCAGGATCAGGTGCGTAATTCGTACAGTGCGGGAATGCCTCAGAGTCCGCAACCGCAAACGTATCGCCCGACATTTCAGGAACATGAAAGCCGCGATTCTATTGTATCCGGGAAGCAGGCGGACGCAGACAGGACAGAAAAGCAAGATATTGATGTCTCGGAGACAATGCGCAGGGTCGGCTTTGGGAGCTTGCCGGGGCGGCGAGGTGCAGAGGATGCGTCAGCAAACAAAGGTCAGGAAGCGAGCGGGGCGGATTCTCAGGATGCAGGCCGCATGACGCGCGGAGACACAGCGGGGATACGCGGACAAGCGCCGTCGCGGGAAACGCAGCTGCCGGATGCAAATGCCGACGGCGATGTTTCCGGTCGCATGCGGAATACGGAAATGCCGCGTCGCAGTGAAGAAAGCGGACGGGCGGATCGCTTTGCGGATACGGCGGATACGGAAGAATCCGGATTGAAGCCGATCACGGAAGATTTTGATTCCGCGGTGAATCTTTTTGATGACGATACGCCGGAAGATTCGGTTATCCCGAATGCGATGGATCAGGTTCAGAGCAGACGTGAACCGGAAAATGCAGGTTTATCGCGGGGACGTGATCGCATTTCGCGGGCGGAAGAACCCATGAAGGATGAGCCGCGTCCCAAGCACGTTTATGCTAAGTATAAAGCGCCGTCTTTGGATTTGTTGCGCGATTATCCGAACGTGGCAAATTCTGTAAATACGGAAGAAGTGGAGCAGAGCAAGGATACCATTGTAGAGACATTGGCGGCATTGAAGATTCCTTGCGAAGTGGAAAGAGTGACGCGCGGACCATCCGTAACGCGTTATGAAATTAATATTCCGGGAAATATTCCCACGTCGCGTGTACTCGGCTGCAACAATGAGCTTGCTATGCGTCTGCATGCAAAGGACGGTATCAATGTGCAGATCAATTACGAGAGCGGATTGATCAGCATCGAAGTTCCGAACGAGAAGAAAGAGACGGTCGGATTAAAAGATCTGCTTCTTTCGTCTGATTTTGTGAACGCGAAGCCCGGTTCGTTGGAGTTTGGTATCGGAAAGGATATCGGCGGCAGACCGGTGTGCGGCGATGTCGTAAAGATGACACACCTTTTGGTAGCGGGTGCTACAAACTCAGGTAAATCGGTTTGTTTGCACGCACTCATTATCAGTTTGCTGTATAAATACAGTCCGGAAGAGCTGCGCATAATATTGGTTGATCCGAAACAGGTGGAATTTAATATTTACGATAAACTTCCGCACCTGATGATCAATGAAATTATCAATGATCCGGCAAAGGTCGTAACGATGCTGAACTGGGCGATTGTTGAAATGGAACGCCGTTATACGCTGTTTAAAGAAAAAACGCGCAGCGGAGTCCTGGTTCGCGAGATCAACGAATACAATGCGAACTTAAAGCCGGACGAAGAGATGTTGCCGAAGATCGTGATCATTATCGATGAGCTTGCCGATCTGATGTCTGTTGCAAAGAAGGATGTGGAGGACAGAATTCAGCGGCTTACGCAAAAATCGCGTGCGGCGGGGATTCATCTGATTCTTGCGACGCAGCGACCGTCGGTCAACGTCATCACGGGCGTCATCAAATCCAACCTGCCCACGCGCATAGCGCTGAAAGTCACGCAGGAAGTGGATTCTCGAACGATACTTGATGAATCGGGAGCAGAGAATCTTCTCGGACAAGGCGATTTGCTGTATCGTACGGCGTCCATGACGTTCCCGAAGCGGGTGCAGGGTGCGTATGTTACGAACCCTGAGATAGAGGCTGTCGTTGATTATATCAAGAGCAATAACGAAGCGTATTTTGATGATCGGGTGGCTGATTATATCAACAATGAAAAGGGCGGCACTGGAGGCGGCGACGCAGGTGACGACGATAGTGTGGAGGCGGTTTATATCGATGCGCTTCGTTATGTCGTTTCGATCGGGCAGGCGTCGATTTCGATGATTCAGAGACGCTGTTCGGTGGGGTATCCGAAAGCGGGCAAGATCATCGAATGGATGGAGAACATGGGCTATATTTCGGCGTTTGACGGAGCGAAAGCGCGGAAAGTACTCCTGACGCAGGAAGAATTTGACAGTAAATACGGCGATTACGGAGAATAGGAATGCTTGAGACGAAGAAATTCGGCATGGTATCGCTCGGTTGTGATAAAAACCGTGTAGACGCGGAGAGACTTTTAGGTATTTTGCGTGAAAAAGGGTACTGCATCACGGATGATATAGCCGAAGCGAACGTATTGATCGTGAATACCTGTGCGTTTTTGAATTCTGCGCGAAAGGAAGCGATCGACACCGTATTGGATTGCGATGCATACAGGAGCGGGAATCTTGAAAGAATCGTGGTGACGGGATGCCTGCCGGAGAAGTTTTCGGCGGAGCTGTTTCCGTCGCTGACAGAAGCGGACGTATTTCTCGGCTGTAACGATGCGGACAAGCTGCTCGTAGCGATAGAGCGATCTTATCAAGAGGGCAGAGTAAACATGGTGCACAGCGGCAGAGAATGGGAAGGACAAAGGACGCTGACAACGCCGCTGCATTATGCGTATTTAAAAATTGCGGACGGGTGCAACAATCATTGCACGTATTGTCTGATCCCGAAAATACGCGGCAGGTATCGTTCCTATCCGATGGAAAAGCTCGTTGCGGAAGCGGAAAGTTTGGGTGACTTGTCCGAATTGATTCTCGTAGCGCAAGACACGACTCGTTACGGGGAAGATCTTTACGGCGAGAACAAATTTGTGGAGCTGATCAGGCGATTGTCTGCACTGGAGAATATTCAGTCGATTCGTTTGCTGTACTGCTATCCTGACGTGATCGGGGAAGATCTGATCGCGGAGCTTGCCGAAAACAAAAAACTTGTCAAATATCTGGATATACCGTTGCAGCACAGTGAAGACCGCATTCTGAAACTGATGAACAGGAAAGGCTCGCGGGCGGAATATCTGGAACTCATCAGAAAATTACGTGAGCGCGTGGAGGGGATCGCGATCCGTTCCACGTTTATAGCGGGATTTCCGACGGAGACGAAAGAGGAATCGGAAGCTCTCGGAGAATTTCTGAAGGAAGCAAAGCTTACGAACTGTGGATTTTTTGCCTATTCGCGGGAACCTGAAACGGCGGCATATCGGTTGAAGGGGCAGATCCCTGCCAAAGAAAAGGAACGCAGAGTGCGCGCTTTGTATCGGGTGCAAAAAGGGATTTCGGGAGAGTTTCTGCACGGCTATATCGGAAAGACGGTCGAGGTTCTGTGTGACGGGATCGATTATGAGAAAGGATGTTTTACGGGGCGGACGTACTGGAGCGCGCCGGAAATTGACGGAAAAGTATATTTCTTTTCACCGCAGGCGGAACAGGGAGAGCGGTACATGGTCAGAATAAATAAAGCGGACAGTTACGATCTGTACGGCGAAACGGAGGACTATAATGAATCTGCCAAATAAAATTACATTGTCGCGCATTTTGCTGATACCCGTATTTGCGGTGATCTTTTTTCTGGATGTCATACCGTACCATTATTTTATTTCGGCAATCATATTTGTGTTGGCGGCTTGTACGGATTTTATAGACGGACACATTGCGCGTTCGCGCAATCTGGTTACCAACCTTGGTAAATTTCTGGATCCGATTGCGGACAAAGTGCTGGTTTCCACGGCGTTTATACTTCTTTTGGTACGGCAGGAAACGCTGACGGTGCTTTGGAGTGCGGACTGGGTTTTAATTTATGCGGGCGTATGCGTGGCAGTGATCCTGGCGCGGGAGCTGATCGTGAGCGGATTCCGCATGGTGGCGGCTTCGACGGGGCTTGTACTGGCGGCGGACAAAGTCGGGAAAATCAAGACCACGTTTCAGGATATATCGATCGCGATGCTTTTGGCAGGAGCGGACTTTTTTGGTATATTGCAGGCGAGCCGCGTGCTGAACGGGATCGGTATTGTTACGCTGGGGATTGCGGCGGTATTGACGATCTGGTCAGGTACAGGATATATTGTAAAAAACAAGGCGGTTTTTAAAGAGAAACAGCAATGAAAAACGTCTGTATAGTTGTACGGAACAAAAGAAAAAGATTTTGCGGCGATGAATTTGAAGAAGGCGCAAAAGTTCTGGCGGGCGGCGGCTTTGCGATCGACAAGTATCTGATCCTGGGCGATAACGATGTGCACGAATTTGCGCAGACGGTCATAGAATGCAAAAATTTTTTTGATAATGTTTTTTTGTTTTCCGAGGAAGACCGTCTGGCGGAAATGCGCGGAAAAGTGTGCGATCTTGTGAAGGGAACATCTTTCACGGGAACTGTGCTGGAAGCGGGGAAAAAAATCTTTTTCTGTTTGCCGTTCGGAGTAAGCGGCGCGGCGCTTGTTCGCAGCGAGGTGTTGCCGTATCTGAAAGAAAAGTATTCCGTTCAGTTCGGGAGCGCTTATGTGCGCGCGTGCGGCGTGCCTAAAGATCTGCTGCGCAAAGTTTTGGAAGAAGCGAAAACAGCGGCAGGATCAGTCGAATTTAATACAGAGGAAAAAGACGGAGATTTCCGCATTGAAATTTTGTACGGCAACGCGCCAAAGACGCAGGTCGATGAAGCGCAGAGGATCATAACGGGCGGATTGAACGAGTATGTTTATGCGATCGATGATACGCCGCTTAACAAGCGTGTGTATGAACTTTTAAAACTTCGCGGGCAGAAGCTGAGTATAGCGGAGTCGTTTACGGGCGGAGGCGTTGCGTCATCCCTGATTGAAATTCCCGGGGTGAGCGATGTGC
>CATYEP010000122.1 GCA_958405585.1 uncultured Eubacteriales bacterium | reverse complement strand
GCTCAAAAAATTACGCCTTTTTTAAGTTATGCTCTTTCCTACGTTGAGTTTGAATTTTTGTTTAAAGTATTTTTGGCAGTAAAAAAGGGTGCGGTAAATACCGCACCCTTTTTTGCTGAATTTCGCTTTTCCGCAAAATTCATTATTCAATTTCGATTCTGTGCTCCTGCGGGCGCGAAGGCGATTCCTTCGGGATCGTAACGGTCAGAATACCGTTTTCATACTTCGCTTTGATGTCCTCTTTCTGCACATCCCCGACATAATAGCTGCGACGGCAGGAAAAACTGCGTTCACGATGAATGTAATTTTCCTTCTTGTCTCCGTCTTGCTTTTCTGCCTTCTGCACGGAAATGTTCAGATACCCGTCTTTCAGATCGATTCCGATATCCTTCTTGTCCATGCCGGGCATTTCAACTTCCATAACATAATCTTTTTCCGTTTCCTTGATATCCGTACGCATATACTTGTGTCCGTTGTTCCTGCTATAGAATGCAGGGAAGAAATCATGCATCGCTTCATCAAAGAAATCATAATCTGAATAACCATTCTTTCTCGTCAATTCATTTTTCATAAAAATCATCTCCTTTTAAGTTAGCACTTACTTTTATTAAGTGTTAGCACTCTCTTTCTGAGATTGCTAATATTATACCACTTTAAAATTCAGTGTCAAGTATTTTGAAGAAAAAATTTAAAAAATTTTTTTCATTATTTTCAGAATGTATAAAACAAAGAAAAAAAATTCAGAGCTCGTATTGCAACATTGCCGCGGAGCGAAAATTTTTTCGCTCCGCGGCATCCGGCTTACTTTACCTAAAAGTGCTCCGAGGCAGTTCGCCCCGGAGCACTGTTTTAATAAATATTTCAAACTTAAAATAATGGCTGTTACTTCAAAGTGTTTTAATCTGTTTCAAACATTTTGAAAAATTCGCGCACCGCAAAAGACGGCGCGGCACCCTTCGGGAAAGCGATACCAACCGAACGTGCGGGCAAAGCCGGTTCTGTTTTGATCTCAAACAGCGTTTTGTCCTCCGAAAGTTCTCTCTTGACATATTCTTTCGGAACGCAGGCGATCCCTACCCCGTTTTTGGCAAGTTGGATCATCAGTTCCAGACTGCCGCACTCGATTTCCGGATGCAAATGGATCCCGATGGAATGCGAAAAATTAATGATGGCTTTACGCGTGACCGTATTGGTATCCAGCATCAGCAAGGGATAGTCGTGCATATTTTTCAAAGGCTGCACGCCTTCGGCAAGCGCCGCAAACTTTTCGTTTGCCACAAACGTGTCGTGAAGAGGCATGATCGCGCTCGAAAGAATGAAATCTTTATCATCCACAGGGAGATTTAAAAAAGCGATGTCACATTTATTGTTTTTGAGCAATTCCAATGTTTCTGTCGTGATGCAGTTGATCAAATTCAGTCTGACATCCGGATATTTTTCATGGTACTGCGCGATCTTATCGATCAAAACATAGGAAAAAATCGTATCCGAGGCGCTGATACGGATCGTGCCAGTCGCTTTCGTGTTGATCTCTTTCAGCTTATTTTCTGCAGTATCCAACTCTCCGAGCGCTTTCTCGACGATATCAAAGATCTGTTTTCCGCCCTGTTCGGAAAGCTCCATACCGCGGTGCGTGCGATTGAACAGCGACGCTCCTAACTGACCTTCCAGCTGCTTGATCGCCTGCGAGACTGCCGGCTGACTGATAAACAATTCGTCCGCCGCTCGCGTAAGGCTACCGCACTTTGCGACCGTGTAAAAAACTCTGTACAATTCCAGATTGACCATGTAACTTTCTCCTATATCTGCCCGCCACCGCAAAAGAATTACTTTCCGACGCAGAACTTCGCAAAAATTTCATCTATGATACGTTCGTTCGCCGTTTCACCGCTGATCTCTCCCAACGTTTCCCACGCCGATTTCAAATGCACCCCCAATAAATCCAGCGGCACTTTCCCGCAGGCCGACAGCGCTTCGCGTATATCCGACAACGCGCGGCACAGTGCCGCGTAATGTCTCTCTTCGATCAGAAATTCCCCGTCTGCCGTATAATCCTTCATACAGCGCCCGAACATTTCCTTTCGCAATTCTTCTATATTTTCACCTGTCTTTGCTGAAACACGGATATCCGCAGGAGGATCGCATACGCCTTCCCCCAGATCGGTTTTATTATAGACGACAAGTTTTTTCTTCTCCGCCAGCGAATCGTAAATTTTTCTGTCTTCCTCAGAAAGTTTATCCGAAGCATCCAAAATAAACAGAACCAGATCCGCCCCATCGATCAGCGCCTTTGCCCGCGAAATGCCGATGCTCTCGATCTCGTCCCCGCTTTCACGGATGCCTGCCGTATCATAGAGATTAAACCGAACGCCGTCAATTTCGAGAGTACCTTCCACCACGTCGCGCGTCGTACCCGCTACCGACGAAACGATGGCTTTGTCCGACCCCAACAGCGCGTTCAAGATGGAGCTTTTCCCCGTATTCGGTTTACCAGCCAGCACGACCGAAACGCCTTCCTTGATCTTACGGCCCGTTTTATAGGTGGAAACCATCTTTCCCAGACGCTCCGCCATTTCCGAGATCCGCTCTTTCACGTCTTTGAGATCGGTATGTTCAATATCCTCTTCGGGGAAATCGATATCCGCATCGATCCCCGCAAGAATTTCCGTAAGCTGCGCCTGCAATTCCGAGACTCCGCCATTCAGACGTTCGGAATAGAGCATATACCCTGCCCTGACTTCCGCTTCGCTCTCACCGTTGATCATGTCGATCAGACCTTCCGCTGACGAAAGGGAAAGCTTACCGTTCAAAAACGCGCGGCGCGTAAACTCGCCCCGCTCCGCCAAACGGCATCCCAACGAAAGCGCTCGTCTCAAAATTCCGCGCGCTATGCTCGTACCGCCGTGGCAATGAAATTCCACGACATCCTCTCCCGTAAAACTGTGCGGCGCCTTAAAATAAACACACAATCCGTAATCACGGAATGTCCCGCCGTCGATCTCCCCCGGATACATTCTCTGCGGTTCGAAATCAGAGACCGCCCGTTTTCCCGACGGGAAAAACATCTTTTCCGCAACCGACAGCGGACTTTCTCCGCTCAGACGTATGATCGCTACGCCCCCTTTCCCCGGCGGCGTGGAAATTGCAGCTATCGTATCGCTAACCATAATCCTGCTCCTGAATATGAAAAATTATACCATATTCTCCCCGTCTTGTCAATCGGGGGCGAGTTTTCGGGCAAAATTGCCGTGTGCCGCGCAATTTTGCGCGGCACCCGGCCAATCTCTTTATTTCAACGATCAAAAATCAGTCAGACCTGCTCAATACAGCCGTTTGTCTTTCCACTGTTATTGTACCAGCCTGAATTAATAAAAATTCCTTCTTGCTCACCCCGTCAGGATGAAAAATGATCGGGATCCTGCGGCGGATCTTTGCGCTCTTGCCCGTTATTTCCGTTCTGCCCGTTTGCATTTTGTCCGCTCGTATTTTGCTGACCGAATTCCCCAAAAGGATCCTGCTCCGAAGACTTGTTTTCTCCGGAAGAAAACTCACCAAACGGATCATCCGGTTTTGCCGCCGGTCCGCCGTAAGGCGCCTGCCCGTTCTGTCCGTAGGGGCCGCCGTAGGGGTCACCGTAAGAACCGCCGTAAGGATTTCCGTACGGATTTCCGTACGGATTTCCGTAAGGCGGACGCCCGTATTGCGCCTGCTGCACACGACGGATCTGTTCCATACGCGCCTGTATATACTTTTCGTAATCGACAAATTTGCGGTTGCGGAACGCAAACGCAAGAATTCCCGCAACAGGCAGGAAAATGCACAGCACATCCAGCCAGATGTACGACTGCGGCGCGTATCCGCGGAAAAATCCCATATACAGAAATACACTTAAAACAACGTAGATAATCATGAAAATGTATTCTGCAACGTACGCAATATTCATAACCGTTACGAACGGCTGAAATTCACTGCTGAACTGCAAACCGTAAGACGTAACATTATTTTCCACCGAAATCACAACCTCATAGAGGTTGTGTGTGTAGGCATATGCCAACGGGAAATAATTCAGCGCATAGCAGACACAGAGACAAATTTCAGCGATCATCGTAAGCAATCCGAAAAACTCGATCTTCGTTCTTCCGACGCGCACGGCTCCCGCCAATTTGCCCATCAGCCATGTACTGGCAAACGGTACAAACGCACACCAGACATATTTATTCATTTCTCTCTTTTTTGCCATGGTAGAAAGTCCGATCGCTTTAAATGCATAAAATACAGCATAAACAAGCAATGAAATAATAAAAGCCCAATAGACAGGCAATACATTCCACCCATAAGCAGCTTTAACTCTGGGATCGCAAAGCGAAAAAATCGCCCCGAACACTACAAAAAATTCCATAATAACTCCGTATCGGATCTCACCGATCCTTTTTTTTCTTATTCCGAAGCCCTGCCGAACAGATCGCATCCGTATTCGGCACGCAGAAGAGTAAGTCCCTTTGCCGGCATCGTCTTTCCCAAAAGATCGCGTCCGCCGCCCTGCAACGCAGCCCTGACCGATTCTTCCGAAAGTTTGCCGCATCCGAAGTCCAACAGCACTCCCGCCATAATGCGCACCATATTGTATAGGAACCCGTTGCCGCAAACCGTTACATCCAATACCCGCGCACCGCATTCGGATCTCTCTGCCACAGTGACCGAATACACCGTACGCACCGTCGTCTTTACCGACGAACCTGTCGCGGAAAACGCCGCAAAATCGTGCTCTCCTTCCAATAACTTCGCACACGTACGCATGAGCACAAGATCGGGATCTTCCCCGAACCGCACCGCATACCGCTCCAACAGCGGTATTTCTCGTTTTGAACAATATATGCTGTAACGATAGGATTTTTTCTTCGCCGACCGACAGGCATCAAACATTTCATCCGCCCGCGCGCTCTCCAATACCCGCACATCCGCAGGAAGCACCGTGTTCAGCGCGTCCGCAACGCGCGCGGGCGTGATTCGGATCGCATCGTCCAGAGCAAAGTTACACACCTGCCCCGCCGCGTGTACGCCGGCATCCGTCCTGCCGCTCCCCGTCACCCGCGAAACAATTCCGAACCGCTCCGTTACCGCGCGTTCCAGCTCCCCCTGCACGGTCCTGCCGTTCTCCTGTATCTGCCAGCCGCAAAAATGCGTACCGTCATAACAGACTTTCATCACTATATTCATAGTTTGCACCAATTTCCGCATAACGTATGCGTGATTTCGTCACAAATCTCAATAGAAATAATTGAGTATCGCAAACTTTCCGCCAAAATAAATATTCAGGAACACCACACCCGTGATCAGCCCCGCAAGCAGGATCAGCCCCACAGCGTCGCGCCATCCGAATGTGAGCTTTTTGTACTTCGTCCTTCCCTTCGAACCGCTGTAACAGCGCGCATCCATCGCATCGCCGAGATCCTCCGCCCTGCGGAATGCACTCACCAGTAGCGGCACAAGCACGGGGATCATCGCCTTTGCACGCTTGATCAGTCCGCCCGTTTCAAAATTCGCTCCGCGCGCTTTCTGCGCAGATATGATTCGGTTTGTTTCATCGATCAGCGTCGGAATAAACCGCAAAGCAATGCTCATGATCAGCGCCAGTTCATGCACGGGAAAATGAATCCATTTAAGCGGCGTGAGCAGGCTCTCGATCCCGTCAGTCAATGCAACGGGCGTCGTAGTCAGCGTCAGCACGGACGTTCCCAATACGAGCAAAAACAAACGCATCGCCAGGAAAATCATGTTGATGATCGATTCCCAGGAAATCGTGATCACCCACCACTGCGCCA
>CATYEP010000121.1 GCA_958405585.1 uncultured Eubacteriales bacterium | reverse complement strand
GGTATTCGCTGGGGGTCATATTTTCTATTTTTTTAAAGGTTTTCAAAAAAGAGCTGATTTCGTTGTACCCTGATTGAAGAGCGATGTCATGAACCGGCAGATTGGTTGTTTTCAGGAGCTCCTTTGCTTTTTCCATTCGTTTGGAGATAATGTATTGAATGGGGGAAAGCCCGCTGTATTCTTTGAAGAGGTGTGTGAGGTAATAGCGGGAGATATACATATTTTTGCAGACGTCTTCCACGCATTCGATCTGGTTGTAATTCTGGTCGATGTAATCGCGTGCGCGTTGATAGGACTCGTTGGTTTTGAAATAAGTTTTGTCCTGTTCGGTGAGCAGGCGCAGAACGAGATTGAGAATAATACGCACGAGAGAGCTGGAAACTTCATCGTAGTAATAAGATTTTGACTGTATTTCGGCGATGAGATACTCAAAGCAAGACTCAATGAGCGGTTGCAGCCGACCGGTATGGAGGACGGGGCAGGCGTTGGCGTCTAGGATACAGTTTATGGGTTTATCTTTGAGGTGCAGGCGGTCGATGCCGCAAAAAAGCAGGGAAAAAGCCTGGTCTTCGTCGGCCGCTTCGGAGTGAACGGTGCCCGGATTATAGACCAAAAGATCCCCCTGGCGGATGGGAAAGCTGTCGGAATCCGTATAGAGAATGCCCGAACCTGATTTCACATAGACGATTTCGCAGAAGGGGTGGGAATGCAGTTGTTCTTTCCAACCGATGGATTTTTTAAGTTCTCCGGCGTACAGGATCTTGGCGTGAAAGCTTTCCGCGCTGTTTTTCTGAACGGTGTAATGCCTGCGTACGTCGGAATTTTCCCGATGAATTTCTTTCATAAAATAAAGTATAGCACAGATTGATCGGAAAATCCAATGATTTTAAAATGTTCTACTTTTTTGCGATGAATTTTCAGCAAAAGCTGCTATTGAAAAAAGGGAAGTTGTGTGATAAGATAAGATACGGGAGGAAAGTATCTCCCATAAAAGTATGGAGGAGAACAGGGGAATGCTGAAAGGGATCCCGAAAATTTTATCGCCGGAACTTTTAAAGGTTCTGGCGCAGATGGGTCACGGAGACGAGATCGTGATTGCGGACGGAAATTTTCCTGCCGAAGCGTTCGGAAAGCGTGTTATTCGTGCGGACGGGCACGGCGGAGCGCAGATGCTGGATGCGGTTTTGTCGGTGATCCCGCTGGACACGTATGCACCGGAAAATTTTCTGTTGATGCAGATCGTGCCGGGGGATGACGTAAAGCCTACAATCTGGGAAGAGTACAGAAAGATCGCGGCGGGCAAGGATCCGAACGTAAAAGAGGGAAGTTTGGAACGGTTTGCGTTTTATGAACGCGCGAAACAGGCATTTGCCGTCATTGCGACGGGGGAAGAAGCAATCTATGCAAATATAATATTAAAAAAAGGAGTGATCAAATGAAACCGAGAATCGGAATCAGACCCGTGATCGACGGGAGATGGATGGGGATACGCGAAAGTCTGGAAGAGCAGACGATGAACATGGCGAAAAACGCCAAGAAGATCATTGAAAAAAATGTATTTTATAAAGACGGAACACCCGCGGAAGTAGTGATTTCTGACTGCACGATCGGGGGCGGTGCGGAGTCTGCGCGCTGTGCGGAAAAGTTCCAGAAAGAGAACGTCACGGCAACGCTGACGGTAACGCCTTGCTGGTGCTACGGGACGGAGACGATGGACTTGGATCCTTTGACGACGAAAGCGATTTGGGGCTTTAACGGAACGGAACGTCCCGGTGCCGTGTACTTGGCAGCGGCGATGGCAGCGCACGCGCAGCGCGGATTGCCTGCGTTTGCGATTTACGGGCAGGACGTGCAGGATGCGGACATGACGGGCATCACGCCGGACGTGGAAGAAAAGATTATTCGTTTTGCGCGCTGTGCGCTGACGGTGGGACAGCTTCGCAACAAGGCGTATGTGAATATCGGATCGATCGCGATGGGCATCGGCGGAAGTTTCTGTGACGCGAATGCTTTGCAGAAATATTTCGGTTTGCGTGCGGAATGGGTAGACATGAGCGAGATCCTGCGCCGCATGGATCTCGGGATCTATGATAAGGCCGAGTATGAAAAAGAGCTGAAATGGATCAAAGAGAAGTGCAAAGAAGGCAAAGACTGGAACGGAGAGGCGTGGGGCCAGAAAGACTTCACGGAAAAAGAGAGGAAGGAACAATGGGAGTTTGTCGCGAAGATGACGCTGATCATCCGCGATATCATGCTGGGAAATCCGAAATTGGACGAGATCGGCTGGCATGAAGAAGCGCTGGGCAGGAATGCGATCCTGGGCGGATTCCAGGGACAGCGCATGTGGACGGACTACAAGCCGAACGGTGACTATGCGGAAGCGATTTTAAACAGTACGTTTGACTGGAACGGTAAAAAATCGCCTGTTCTTCTTGCGACGGAAAACGACGGATGCAACGGGCTTGCAATGCTGTTCTCGAACCTTTTGACGGGACGCGCGAGCTGTTTTGCGGATGTCAGAACATATTGGAGTCCTGCGTCGGTGGAGCGTGTGACGGGCTGGAAGCCGGAAGGGCGTGCGGCGAACGGATTCATGCACCTAATCAACAGCGGTGCAGCGGCGCTGGACGCGACGGGAGCCTGCAAGGATGAAAACGGCAATTCTGTCATGAAACGTTGGTGGGAAGTGACGCAGAAAGATATCGACGCCATGCTCGGCGCGACGGAATGGGCGTCCGCGAACCGCGGGTATTTCCGCGGCGGCGGGTATTCCTCTTCTTTCTCGACGAAAGGGGAAATGCCGGTTACGCTCGTGCGTGTCAATCTGGTGGAAGGCGTCGGCTACGTGCTGCAGCTTGCGGAAGGCTGGACGGTGGAATTGCCCGAAGAAGTCAACAAGACTCTTCTGTACAGAACGGATCGTACATGGCCTTCGACATGGTTTGTGCCGCGTCTGAATAATACAAATGCGTTCTCGTCCGTGTATAACGTAATGGCGAACTGGGGCGCAAATCACGGCGCGTTTGTTTACGGGCATATCGGTAAAGATTTGATCACGTTGGCAAGTATGTTCCGTATGCCGGTCGCTCTGCACAATATTGATGACAAAGATATTTATCGTCCGCACGCATGGAGCGCATTCGGTACGAAAGATCTGGAAGGTGCCGATTACAGGGCTTGTGCGCATTATAAAGAACTTTATAAGTAATTTGACGGTAGCTTTCCGCTGTTTTGGTAAAAATTGTCGAAAAAAGTCGCTTATGCCGCGTATTATTACGCGGCATAAGCTGTTTTTATATTATATTTGCTTTTTTATGGTAATTTTTTGAAAAAATATTACGTTTTGCGAAAAAATAAAAACAAAACAGTCAAATTTATAGTTTTTTTCTGATTTCTTGATTTTTTTATGTGGCTGTGTTATACTTGAACTGTATCGGAAGATACAGTAAAAAATATGGCACGGAAGAATGGACAGAAAAAATCAGTCGGAGGTAGAAAGTATGAAGAAAACGGTCGGCAAAAAGGTGTACGATACGGCAGAAATGACGGAAGTCAAGAGAGTTGCACACGGGGTTTACGGTGATCCCGCGGGATATGAAGAGATTCTGTATGTTGCGGAAAACGGGAAATATTTCCTGTACGGGATCGGTGGTGAAACGTCTCCTTATCCTACGGAAAAGCTGGTCAGTCTTGCAAAAGCCAAGGCGGCTGCATGGGAAAAGGAAAACGCTTAACAAACGTATTTTATACGTAGAAAAGATGCGGGCAAGTTAAAAACTTGCCCGCATCTTTTTTGATTGGTATTGATTGCCAGAGTCGCGACGAAACTCTTTTGCAACTTTTGAAAAAGGGTAAATTTTGATAAAATGTACAGAATCGGATGTTCGGCCGTTCGGTAATATTTTCGACGTAAGTTGCCTGCCGAATCATAAAAGCGGGTGAAGGAAAGGGAATGCAGGAACTTTCTTGCGGAGCGGGCGAAGTTTTTGCATTTCTTGTTTACAAACGTTGCGGAATGTGTTAAAATAATGGGTATTCAGAAGACGAAGGAGAAGGGCAATGAGCAATACAAAAATATCGCTTGCGGGGGATCTGGGCAGCGGAAAGTCGACGGTCGGGAAAATTCTGGCGGCGGAATTTCAAGCGGAGCTGTACTCAACGGGTACGATCCAGCGGAAGATCGCGACGGAAATGGGCATGACAACCCTGCAACTCAATCAATACATGGAAACGCATCCGGAGATCGACGGAAAGATAGACGACGGGCTTCGGGCATTGGAAAATGAGCCGAAAAATCTGATCATCGATTCGCGCATGGCATGGCATTTTGTGCCGTCGTCTTTTTCGGTATACATGATGGCGGACGCCGTGATTTCAGCGGAGCGGATCATGAACGCTGGCCGTGAAAGCGAGCCTTTTAAAAGTGTAGAAGAGGCCGTGCTTTCTATTTCCGATCGCCGCAAGAGCGAGATGGTGCGCTATTCGCATTTATACCATGTGAATATCAAGGATATGGAAAATTACAAGTATGTGATCGACACGTCTTTTGTGACGCCCGAAACGGTAGCGGAGCACATAGCCGAACATTACAGACTGTTCACGGAAGGGAAGTCTTTTGCGCGTTATGAGATCTGTCCGTCGCGTCTGCTGCCCTGCGGGTGCGAGGAGGGTGAACCTGCGCTCACGGAAAAAGACGGGTTCTGGTACATTGCCTCAGGTGCCGCAAAAATTGCGGAACTTATCCGAAACGGTGCGCGTCTGATTGCCTGTGCGAGAGGCGAAACGGATACGGGTTTGTGTACCAAGGAAAAGATTGCGGATTGGGAATCGAGGACGGGAATCAAGTTGTATAAAACGCCTTTTGGGGACAGATAAATGGAACGTTGCCTGCAAATCGAACGCAGTATCATCACGACATATCGAAAAGGGATCTGGAGCAGGTTTGTCAAAGCGGTCAAGGAATATGAACTTGTGCAGGAAGGCGACAGGATCGCGGTATGCATATCCGGCGGGAAGGATTCCATGCTTTTGGCAAAGTGTATGCAAGAGCTGCAAAGGCACGGCGAAAGGAATTTTGAATTGCAGTTTATTGTCATGGATCCTGGGTATGCGCCGCAAAACAGAGAGCTGATTGAAAGCAATGCCAAGTTATTGGAAATACCCGTGCATATCTTCGAAACGCAAATTTTTGACGCTGTTTTTGAAATCCAGAAAAATCCGTGTTATCTTTGTGCAAGGATGCGGCGCGGTTATCTGTATGAAGAAGCGCAAAGACTCGGATGCAATAAGATCGCGCTCGGTCATCATTTTGACGACGTCATCGAAACTATTTTGATGGGAATGCTGTACGGTGCGCAGATACAGAGTATGCCTCCGAAACTCTGGAGCACGAATCATAAGGAAATGCAGCTGATCCGCCCGCTCTATTACGTACACGAAGAAGATATCATCCGTTGGAAAAATGCGGCGGATCTGCAATTTCTGCGCTGTGCCTGTAAATTTACGGAGAATTGCGAAGTAAACGAGGAAGATTCCAAACGCCGTCGGGTGAAACGGCTGATCGCGGATCTGAAAAAAGAAAACGAGAATATCGACATCAATATTTTCCGCAGTGCATATAATGTGCATGTGGATACACTCATCGAGTATGATTCGCACGGCGTACGGCACAATTTTTTGTCGCGTTACCGCCCCAAAGAATGAAAATTGGTCCGAAAAAAGAATGACGTATAATGAAAATATGCACAGATGTGCATGCGGTATTTTAAAAAATGTACCGCGGTGAGGAAATCTCGCCGCGGTGCATTTTTTTAAACGTAAGTCAAAAGCCGCC
>CATYEP010000120.1 GCA_958405585.1 uncultured Eubacteriales bacterium | reverse complement strand
TTGAGCGTGCAGATTTCAAGAGAGCGGTAGATTATTATAACCGTACAATTGAAAAAGCCTGCCTGCGTAATTGCAATCCTGAGGATACGGAAGCGTTTTATATGCGCGGTATGTGTTATGCGTATCTCGGTGACGACGCATCTGCTTATGCAGATTTTTACGAGAGTATTTGGTCTTATGCATGCAGGGCGCGAGGGTATTATGGTTTGGCGATGATCGAAGCCCGCAGAAAAAAATATGCGGCCGCAGTTGAAAAATTAAACGAGTCATTGCAGTCGGACGGCAACAACCTTTGGGCCTTGCACATAAAAGGCATATTGCTCGGAAAATTGGGCAACGTCTGTGAAGCGCAGGAATGCGATGAACAGCTACGAAAAGCGGATATCCTTTTTATTCCCGATTTCTGCGATACGCGTTATGCATTGCACTTTGCTGCGGAATATATTCGATTCGGTTTGTATGAAGAAGCGGAAAGCGTTTTGCAAAAAGCAAAAGACAACGCCTTAAAATTCTATTATCTGGCATATTTGGAAAATAAACTCGGAAGAGATGCAAAACAATATCTTTCGAAGGCGGAGAAAGAGAACACCGCATATAATTTCCCTTCACGGCCGGATGATGTCGCTATTTTGCAGTGGGCGGGTACTCCGCGCAGCGCATATTATTTGGGTTGTCTTTTTTATGGTTTCGAGCGATACGGCGAAGCCGCAAAAGCATGGGAAAAGGCAATTGACGCGGAAGAGCTTGGCCCGGCGTACCGCAATTTGGCGCTTGCTTATTTTGATCATCTTGAGCAGCCGGAAAAAGCAGTTCGCTGCATGGAAAAGGCGTTTGTTCTGATGCCGGAAAATGCGAGAATATTTTATGAATTGACGCAATTATACCGCGCGATGAATTATTCGCTTGAAAAGCGGCTTTCTCTTTACAAAGAAAATCCTGCGCTTGTAAAATCACGCGACGATTGCACCTTAAATTATTCGATTCTGTTGACGGTGGAAGGTAAATTGCAGGATGCGAAAGATATTCTGTTGGAGCACGAATTTCATACATATGAAGGCGGCGAAGGGAATTTGACAAGACACCATGCATGGTTGCAGTACCTGATCGGAAAATCTCTTTTTGAACAAGGCGATTATAGCACTGCTACAGAAGAGTTATGTGCAGGACTCGTATTCCCCGAATGTTACGGTGAAGAGAAGACGTATTTTGTGAATGATGCCCAGTTGTATTATATGCTGGCGCTTTGCTGCGACAAACAAGGTGATGATGAAGGAAAGGAAAAATATTTACTTTTAGCAGATAGTACAAAGGACGATGTCAGCATCCATACTTACTTTCAATGTTTGGCTTGCAATGCACGCGGTGATACTGCAAGGGCGCAAGACTTGGCGGAAAGGATGGAAAAGGTCGGCAAAACAAAAATCAAAAATTGTGAGATCGACTCGTATTATGGGGTAGGAGCAAAGACATATCCTCCTTTCGGATATAATATCAGTAACGACAATTTGCTGGAAGGTTATGTTCTTCTTGCTTTTGCTGCATTAGTACAGGGAAATCGTAAAAAAGCGGAGCGTTTTGCAAAAAAAGCAGAAAGGATTGATTGCTGTAACTTTGGCATAAAGCTATTGTGGAAATTATTGTATGACTGATATTACGTTGGAAAATACGCTGATAGCTGCGGGTATCTCTGTTTACGGAGCGAATTGTATGCGGTTACAGTATAAACCTTTGCGTGCCGAAATACTCCGTTTTCCGGATTCGTATGAAACTTTTTCAAAAGAGCCGCTATTATACGGTATGCCGCCGCTGTTCCCTCCAAACAGAATCTATGGAGGTGAGTTTCAATATCGGGGGATGGAATATCGACTCCCTATAAACGAACCGAATACGGGTTGCCATTTACATGGAGATTTATATATGCAGCCATTCGAAATAGCGAATGTGCAGGCGGACAGAATTATTTTGCGTCATGCTTATCGTGAGGCGGAATATATTGGTTTTCCTCATGCGTTTACATTTGAGACCGAATATATTTTGAAAGAGAACGGGATCCGCCAAAATGTACGCATAAAAAATGATTCTCCCCGAACAATGCCGTGTATGTTGGCTTTTCATACAACTTTTCGCACTCCGTTTTCTTATTCTCAGGGAGCAGATGTTATTTCGGTCACTGTTCCGGTCAAAAGGGACTTTGTACGCGATCAAAATTTTCTTCCGACCGGTCAGACTAAAACTGGTACTGCCGTCATGTGTCTGCTGAACGGAAAAGGGGTCATCCCCGAAAAACAATATTTATCTGCTTTCTATTCTTCCGCTGGGAATATTGCAGTATTGTTTGATAAGCAAATAGGTCTGCGGGTAGAGTACCGGGCTGTATCGGAGCAATATAAATATTGGATGCTTTGGAACGGAGGACGGAACGATCTTTTCTGCATAGAACCACAGACATGCATGATCGATGCATTTCATCATCAAGAGGATGGTCGGATACCGGGGGTATTTGGGATACCTCCGGGCAAAACGGCAGAGCTTTGTACGGAACTATCTTGTTTTGCTTTATAAAAAGTGCGGGGATAAGAGGATAAATAGATGACACTTGATTTTAAAACATATAAGGATAAAGTGCTTGGCTGTTGGTGGGGGAAATATGCCGGGGGAACTTTAGGCGCACCGTTCGAATGTAAACGTGGTGTGATTGACCTTGATGGGTATATCCAGAAGAATCCGCGAAGTATTCCGAATGATGACCTCGATTTGCAGTTGGTAATTTTGCGTGCATGCGAAAAGTACGGCGATAAAGTAGACGCACAGGTTCTTGCGGAATATTGGCTGTCTTATATATCTGCGAGTTTGAGCGAATACGGCTCTGCAAAACGAAATCTTCGAGGACATATTGCTCCGCCGTTGTCCGGAACTTTTGCAAATCCAAACAGAAACAGTTGCGGCGCTTTTATCCGAAGCGAAATTTGGGCGTGTCTTTGTGCGGGAAATCCCGACATTGCCGTTTGCTATGCGTATGAAGACGCAAGCGTTGATCATGGCGAGGAAGGGATTTACGGCGAAATTTTTTGCGCTGCGGTACAAGCATATGCCTTCATAGAGAGTGATATTGAGAATTTACTGAAAAAGGGTTTACAATATATTCCGGAAAATTGCGGTGTTGCTCGTGGTGTCAAAACTGCAATGCAAGCATATCAAGAAGGGAAAGATTGGAAGAAGGCGCGGATCGCTGTCCTCAAAGAGGTGCCCAGCAGTTTCGGTCAACGGCCATATAAGGGTATATCGCTGGAAGAGGATGCAAAACTTCCCGTGGCAGAACATGGTTATGATGCTCCCGGAAATGTGTCTTTGGGAGTGCTCGGGTTGCTCTATGGGGAAAAAGATTTCGGGAAAACTATATGTATTGCTGCAGGGTGTATGGAGGATGTCGATTGTACGGCCGGTTTTGCGGGTGCCACGCTTGGAATTATGTTGGGGAAAAGAAACCTGCCGGAACGTTGGCTGCGTCCTTTGGGAAACGAAATCGCTATATGTTCGTTGCGTACGGATACAGATTTAATGCTTCCTCGGACGGTGGAGGAATTATGCGAAAGAATTCTCCGACTGACTCCGGTCTTTTTGGGAGTTCGCGGCGTAGATACATTGTCAAAAGGGGAAGGCTACCGAGTGCGGGTGATGTCAATTCCTGAACTCCTACATATCCATGCGATCCGTCAGATGCCGCCGGATCTTGACAATTCTCCTGATTTTTCGTTTGTGCGGAAGAGAATAAACAACGGAGTAAGATTTCAGGGAGTACTATTTGATACAACAGTTTTTTATAAAGACGGTTGTTCGGTTCGCCAAGGCGCAGAAGTGACAATTGAATTTGAATTTTGGAATAAACTTTACGATCCGCAGCTATTGGAAATGCATTGGTACTTGCCTGAAGGAATTGAGTGTGCCGGCGGTAATTTTGCATCTGTTCCGCTTGATCAGAGGCATGGCGGTTTCAATATAGCAAAGAGAGAGTTTATGTTAAAAGTAAACGATATCTCTTCGGTTTCCATCGAATGTTTGGTTTCGATAAAATCAGTATCGCGGTATCTTTCAACGTATATACCGATAATACTGGTATGTGAATAAAAGGAGGATAAAAAATGAAGAAATTAATTGCAATTCTTATCGCTGTTTTTATGCTCGCGTCAACGATGTGTTTGGCTGTCGGGTGTAGAGACGGGGTTGAATCGACTGGCGGAGTAATCGAAATTTCGATTGATGACCAAAAAACAAAAAATACAGGCGTAGACGGCTATGTGCGCCAAAGACAGGAGGAATTCGATCAGCTTTATGGAGATAAGATAAAGGTCAATCATTATCCCTCTGTTATTTCCAATCAGAGCAATACGCTGCAAGCGTTGGTCAACCATTTGATCGCCGGAGAATTGGCTTATACCGCGCTAAGTGTCACTGCGCAAAACTATGCTCGGTCGCTTTATACAATGGGATTTACCGAGGATGTATCAAAGTATCTTACGGAGGAACAACTTGCGTCGTTTGACCCGGATGTTTTAGAGGCTTGCAAGGCGGGCGATGCTTTAGCGGGCCTTCCCCGTTCGATTGAGATGCCGCTTTTGGCAATTAATATGCGCCATTTGGCTGTGACATCGGTACAGGAAAAATTATTCGATGCAAAGCTTTTAGAATATAGCGGGACGAAGCAGGAGTTTTTAGGCGAAACGGCGAGTTCTCGGCTTAATATTTGTGTCGCTGCAGTAGACGCTCTTACAACGTGGGACAGGTTTGCAAAGTTTGCGGGGTGTTTGACGGGTTCGTACGAAGTCGTTGCGGGCGGCAACGTAAAAAATGTATCGGGCTTTGTTCCCATGATGACCGATTATTATATCGGGTACGGCGTATGGAATATAGCAAACGGATATGAGATCATGGAACAACAGGATAGTGGTAAAATCGAATTGGATTTTACGAATCAACGCACAGTGGAAACAGTTGAATTTTTGCGCAGCATGTACCAACCGAATTCCGAAACAGGCTATACCGCAATCACAGCGAATCCGAATTTGATACCGAACAGTGTATTCGAGATGATTCGCGCAAACGAGGCGGCCAGCTTTATTTGTTATCCTTCATGGTCGGAAAATTATAATTTGCCGTCGCAATACCTCAAATTGATTAATCTTCCCGTCGGGCCTTCCATGGAGAAAGATCGCAAAAAGGAGGAAACGGATACGAGTTTTCATGCTCAGAACACAAATGTTGCGTTCCTGATCAACTATGTAATCAATAAGAGCGCTTCCGAGGAACAGAAAGAGGCGGTTATGCAGTATCTGTTGTTCGTATATGGCCGTGAAGCTTGTATCAATCGTCTTGAAGTGGCAGCGAATAATTCCGTTGTTAGTTTTGAAATGCCTTGTTATACTTTGACGGAGGCGGAAAAGCGACTTGCCTATGAGAATATACCCGAGAACTGGGTATCTGCCATCGAAACGGCAATGGAAAATATGTATTTTGTTGATTGTAACTCAGATGCATGGGTGACGATGTTTTCGGAAAGGCAGGCTGATTTGATGACGAACACAGCATATCAGTCAAAAGATGCACTTTTGCAAAAGTTGCAGAGTGAAGAAGATAGGATACGCAGGGAATGGCTGAATTCGTATAACGCGAACTTCGCTTGAGAGGACGAGTATGGATAAACAAGAATATATTCGTGAAGGGGTTTCGGAAACGGAAGTTCCTCTTCAAGAAATCCCTCCGGCAAAGAAACCGAGAAAAAAGATTTTTACGGAACGAAGGGTTATGGCGGCAGTATTCCTTGCCCCAACGGTCGTCAGTGTAGTCTTTTTTAAATACTATATGTCGGCGTCATCCCTATTCAGTTCCCTGTTCAACTATGATTATGCAAATCCTCCCGGGCAATGGG
>CATYEP010000119.1 GCA_958405585.1 uncultured Eubacteriales bacterium | reverse complement strand
TGCGCCGCCGCATAGTATGGAATGATTTTCATTTTCAAGGAGAAGAGAATGGCAGACTATCGGATCATATCTCCCGCGACGGTAACGCTTTCCGAGCGGGCGGCGGTGGGGAAAGGGGCTGTTATTTTCCCGAACAATGCTATATTGGGTGAAAGCCGTGTCGGGGCGGGTGCAGTTCTGTATCCGAACAACATACTGGAAGATTCAGAGGTTGAAGCGGGCTGTGAACTGACAGCGAGCGTCCTGAAAGGCGCGTACGTGGGGGAAAACAGCCGCATCGGGCCGTTTGCGCACCTGCGGCCGGGTGCGGCGGTGGGGAAAAATTGCAGGATCGGAAACTTTGTGGAGATCAAGAACGCAAACATCGGAGACGGGACGAAGATCGGGCACCTTACATATGTGGGAGATGCGGATATCGGGAAAAACTGCAATCTCGGATGCGGGGTGGTGTTCTGCAACTATGACGGCAAAAGCAAACATCGCACGATCGTCGGAGATAACTGTTTTATCGGTAGCAACGTAAATCTCGTAGCGCCCGTAAAATTGGGGGACGGGTGTTTTATCGCGGCGGGTACGACGGTAACGGAAGATGTTCCGGCGGGAGCGTTTGTGATCGGCAGGGTGCGGCAGGAAAGCAAGAGCCGAAAAAGGGAGGCAGAATGAGCAAATATTTCGGTACGGACGGGATCCGCGGCGTGGCGGGGGAAGAGCTGACGGCGCGCACGGCGTTTGCGCTGGGAAATTCATTGTGCCGTTTGAAGAGCAAGGCGCGCGTGGTTGTCGGGCAGGATACGCGCACGTCGTCGGATATGCTGGCGCTGGCGTTGTCGGCAGGGGTTACGGCGGGCGGCGGAGAAGTTCTGGCGGGCGGAGTTTTGCCGACGGCGGCGGTGGCGTATTTTGTTCGCAAGGAAAACGCGGACTTCGGTGTCGTGATCAGCGCGTCGCACAATCCGCCAGAATTCAACGGATTGAAAGTTTTTGACGCCGCAGGCTGCAAATTGGGGGAAAAGCAGGAGGAGCGAGCGGAACACTGGTTTGAGGAGTACGCATTCGCGTCGGCACTGCATTGCGGCAGGGTAAAACCGATTCCCCGCCGCGAAGATTATACGGATTATCTGGCGCGTTGCTGCGAAACATCTTTGGAAGGCAAGACGTTTGTTCTGGACTGCGCAAACGGAGCGGCGGGAAGTTTTGCGCCGCGGGTATTCCGAAAGCTGGGCGCGGAAGTAATTCCGCTGAACTGCGGAAGGGACGGCCGTCGGGTAAACGAGCGTTGCGGGGCGCTTCATCCCGAAGAGATGTGCCGAGTGGTAGCGGAAACGGGGGCGGACGCGGGGTTCTGCTATGACGGGGATGCGGATCGCCTGATCGCGGCGGACGAGCGCGGAAAGATTGCGGACGGAGACACGGTGCTGTGTATTTTGGCGACGGAACTCAAGCGATGCGGCCGTCTGACGGGCGGGCTTGCCGTGGGGACATCGCATACGAATACGGGCGCGGAACGGTATCTGAGCGAAAGGGGAATACGGCTTGCGCGCACGGATATCGGGGATAAATATGTGGCGGCGTATATGCGGAAGAGCGGAGCGGTGATCGGCGGGGAGCAGTCGGGGCATATTATCCTGTCGGAGTATTCCACGACGGGCGACGGGATCCTGACGTCGGTAAAGTTGGCGGAGCTGATCGCAAAAACCTCGTTGTCGGAACTTGCCGACGTAAAACTTTTGCCGCAGTACAATGTCAGCGTGCGCGTGGCGGATAAAGTACGCGTACTCGGCAACGAAGAAGTGCGGGCGAGCATTGCACTGGAGAGCGAAAAGGTGGATCGGCTGGTGGTGCGGGCATCGGGAACGGAGCCTGTGATCCGTTTTTTTGCGGAAGCGGAAACGCTCTCGGCCGCAAAGAATGCGGCCGAGAGCGGGCGCCGCACCCTCGTGCGGGCGGGGGGGTGTTATTTGGGGCAACGTGGGGTTTGTTTGCCAAGAAAAATGTTACCAAAAAAATATTTAGGCGCTTTCGGGGTTGGAATACCGCGGCTATGATTCGGCAGGAATCGCCATGCTTTCGTCGTCAAAAACGCTGAACGTTCGCAAGAAAAAAGGGTATGTGAGCAATCTGAAGGGCAAACCTTTGCAGGGAGATACGGGGATCGGGCATACGCGCTGGGCAACGCACGGAAAGCCTTCGGACGCGAACGCGCATCCGCACGTCAGCGGAAAATTTGCGCTGGTACATAACGGAATCGTAGAAAATTTCCGCGCGCTGAAAGATGAACTCATGGAGCAAGGCGAAGTGTTTTTGTCGGAAACGGACAGCGAGGTGATCGTGAAACTCATCGCAAGGGTATATACGGGCGATTTTTTCGAAGCCGTTGTAAAGGCGTGCGAAAGATTGAAAGGTTCGTATGCCCTGGCGGTGCTTTGCAGTGATTTTCCCGGCGAGATCATCGGCGTGCGGAAGGGAAGTCCGTTGGTGGCGGGAGCGGCTCCCGACGCGCTGTATCTTTGCAGCGATGTTCCCGCGCTTTGCGGTGCGGCGGAATTTATCTGCCCCGCTTCCGACGGGGAGTTTATTCGGATCCGCGACGGCAATATCTGTTTTTGTGACGGACAGGGCAGCGAGATCTGCAAGGAATTTACGCGCGTGCCGCCCGAAAGCCGTGCCTCCTCCGTCATGTCCGGCACGTTTATGGAAAAAGAGATCGCCGAGATCCCGCGGGCGCTTTCGGATACGCTGGAAAGCCTTTCAGCAACCGATTTTGCGCCTTGTGCGCGCATACTGCGCGGAGCAAAGCACGTGTATGCGGTAGCTTGCGGTACGGCCCTGCACGCCGCACAGGCTTTCGGCGACATCGTGGAAAACGAAGTGCGGTGTTCCGTTTTTTGTTTTGCGGCGTCGGAGTTTCGATACCGCGATCCGCTGATCGGCAGGGAAGATCTGCTCGTTGCGGTTTCGCAGAGCGGCGAAACGGCGGATACCCTGCAAGCGGCGCGCCTCGCCAAAGAGCGCGGCGCGTATGTACTGGCGGTCACAAATATTGCGCAATCCTCGCTCGCTTCGCTCGCCGATTTCACGATCGTGATGCGCGCAGGCCCGGAAATCGCCGTTGCCGCGACCAAAAGCTATAACTGTCAGCTGCTGTGTTTGTATTATGTTGCCGCGCAGATGAAGTTTTACCGCGTGCAGGAGTTTCCCGAATGGTTTTCGCAGCTTTCTTCCCTTTCTTCGGCGGCGGAAGAGGTCTTCGGGTGTTTTCCGCAGATGTCCGCGCTTGCGGCAAAATTCAAAGAGGCGCGCGGTATGTTTTATCTGGGAAGGGGATCAGATGTGCGCACGGCGGCAGAAGGCGCTCTCAAAGTCAAAGAAATTGCCTATGTGTTTGCGGAGGGGTACGCGGCGGGCGAACTTAAACACGGAACGCTTGCCCTGATCGAAGAGGGCTTTCCCGTGTTTGCCGTCTCCACTTGCCCCGCGCTCGCCTCAAAGACGGAAAATGCGCTTGCCGAAGCAAAGTCGCGCGGAGCGCGGACGGTACTGGTTTCACAGGATGTAAGTGCTCTTTCGGAAAGTTGTGCCGATTTTAAATGTGTCCTTCCAGTCATACACGAAAAACTGATGCCGATCCTTGCCGTTATTCCTTTGCAGTATTTTGCGTGCAGAATGTGCCTTTTGCGCGGTTTTGATCCCGATAAACCCCGAAATCTTGCAAAATCGGTAACGGTCGAATAAATTACGGCAAAACGGTCTATAATCGTATCGGATACGTACCCGGTGTCGCCGAAATGAATTGGCGCGGCGCGGCGTCCGTTGGCAAAAGGTGCGCCGCGCCGCACTTTTTCGCTGCCCGTACCGTTCCCGAACCTCAAATTTTGATACGAAGATTTGAATGCGGAAAGTGCAAAGATTTTATGGGCGTCTTTCGCAATAAAAGATTTCCCGAAGCCGTCTTTCGCAAAACAAAGTTTTTGCGCTTTGAACTCGTGCCGGCAGTGAGATGCGGAAAGTTTTTGTGCGGTCTGTGTTTTTGCACTTTTAAGTCGTGCCGGCAGTGAGATGCGGAAAGTTTTTGTGCTGTCTGCGGCGTGTTTGCTTTTTTTACAGGCCTGTGTTATAATGAATGAAAACGCAGAAAACAAGGTCAATGTATGGAAAAAACCAATGTAATGCGTCTTCTGGACGCTAAAAAGATAGCCTATACGAGTTATTCTTATCCGCCGGAGATCACGGACGGAGAGGAAGTTGCAAAACAGCTCGGCGAAGACGCGCACAGCGTCTTTAAAACGCTTGTCACGGTGTCGGACAAGGGAGAACACGCTGTATTTTGTGTGCCGGTTTGTTCGTCGCTGGATCTGAAGCTGGCGGCGAAAGCGGCTGGGTTCAAGTCGGTTGCGATGATCCGTCAGAAAGAATTGGAACCGCTTACGGGGTATATTCACGGCGGATGTTCACCGATCGGCATGAAAAAGCGGTTCAAAACCTTTATTGATGAAAGTGCAAAGAATTTTACACAGATCTATGTCAGTGCGGGAAAAGTCGGACATCAGGTGCGGCTTTCGCCCGATGCACTGGCGGCCTATGTCGGGGCAGTATTCGCGGCGATCGCGGCGCATACGGAAACGGTATGAATATGCAGTCCCGTAACGATTACCGTGGAAAGAGCGGATTGTTATTATTTGCGGAACAGATCGTATATGCCTTGCTTGGGATCGCCGTCGGCTGCGCGGCAGGAGCTGTCGGAGGAATATTCGGAATAGGCGTGGAAAAATGTGCCGCATTCGGGGCGGCGCATTTTTCGCTGTATGTGTGGTTTTTGCCGATCGTAGGGTTATTGACGGTCGCAATGCTCCGCACATTCGGAAAAGGCGTGCCGAAAGGTATGGGAGCGCTGTTTGCCGCAAGCCACGGAGAGGGCGCAGGCTTTCCCATCCGCAACGCATTGTTTCAGTTTGCGGGCAGCTGGGCAGCGCATCTTTTTTGTGCCAGCGTAGGTAGGGAAGGCGCGGGGGTACAGATCGGAGCGTCCATCGGTTACGGTATCGGAAAACACGTTCCGATGCACGACGCCGACAAGATCCTTCTGCTGGCAGGCATGGCGGCGGGCTTTTCCGCTCTGTTCGGGACTCCCGTCTGTGCGCTTTTTTTTGCGCTGGAAGTGACGGTCGTCGGCGGTATTCGCCTGCGCGCGCTCGTTTCATCGCTCTTTGCTGCATTTGCCGCGTATTTTACGGCAAGACTTTGCGGAATGACGCATGTCTTATATAACGTTCCGTTTGAATTATCGATGGACGTATCCGTATTTTTGCGTATATTTGTATTCGGGGCGCTTTGCGGGATTGCAGGCCTCGTCTTTTGCAGTGCCCGCAAATATGCGGAAAAGTTTTTTTCTTATTCCTGCAAAAATGCTTATGTACGGGCGGCTGCGGCAGGTTTGCTTCTGGCAGGACTTTTGTATATAAGCGGCGGCAGATACATCGGATTGGGTACGAATCTGATCGGGGAAGCGTTCAACGGTGAAGTTTTTGCGTTCGACTGGATCGTGAAACTTCTCTTTACGGCGGCTTTTTTATCGGTCGGCTTTTTGGGCGGAGAGGTGACGACCCTCTTTGTTGCGGGAACATGCCTGGGAGCAGCGGCAGGGCCTTTTTTCGGGCTGGATCCGCATATTGCATCGGCTTTGGGATATGCCGCCGTATTCGGCGCGGCGACCAATACCCTTCTTTCTCCCGTGTTTCTCGGCGTGGAAATGTTCGGCGGGGCGTCTTTGCCGTTTATGTCGATCGCTTGCCTGGCGGCGTATCTTTTTAATTTTGATCGCTCCGTCTACAATCAGAAGAGGCGCGAAACGGTCAGCGAATCCATCGAGCGGCGTCTTTTTGCCCGTCACAAACGCCTTTTGCCTCTGCCGCAAAGATTATATTGAGCTTTTGAAAAAACATGGAT